>JBEBJC010000845.1:0-4030 GCA_040080105.1 Myxococcota bacterium | reverse complement strand
GTGGTGTCGAACCCGTCGGGTGAGGTCACCCCGGGGTGGGTCCCGTCGGACCTCGACGTCGTCGCCGCCGCAGACGTCGACGGCGACGGCGTGTCGGAGCTGCTCGGTCGGTCGGACGACTGGGTCGTTTCGGCGTTGCCGGGGTTCGAGCCGCGCGGGTGGACCACCGGGTTCCGCGCCGGCACGCTGGTGGGCGGCCCCGCGGCCGGGGTGCTGCTCACCCGCTGACGCCGGTCCGGCGCACGAAGTCCTCGATCAGCGCGCGCGCGATGCTGAACTTCGGCGGCACCGGCGGCAGCTCGTGTGGGGCGAACCACCCGGCCTCGGCGAGCTCGGTCGGATCCGGGTCGAGGTCGCCGCCGGTCCACCGGGCGGTGAACCCGATCATCAGCGACCCCGAGAACGGCCACGGCTGGCTGCCGAAGTACCGGATGTCGCCCACGTCGATCCCGGCCTCCTCCCGGACCTCGCGCGCGACCGTCTGCTCGAGGGTCTCGCCCACCTCGACGAACCCGGCGAGGGTCGACCAGAACGGGAGGGGAAACCTCGGGTTGCGCGCGAGGAGCGCCTTGCCCTCCCGCTCGACCAGCACGATCACCGCCGGGGACAGGCGCGGGTACACGCCGTGGCCACACGCCACGCAGCTCCGCATCCGCTCGGTGGCGGAGCGCACGGTGGGCCCGCCACACCGGCCGCAGAACCGGTGGTCGTGGTCCCACCCGAGCAGGCCGAGCGCGCGGGTCGCCACCCCGAAGTCGTCGTCGTCGAGCACCCCGAACAGCTGGCGCAACGGGACCGGCCGGAGCTCGTGCGCCCCCTCGGCGAACGGGCGGGCGAAGCACGGCACCCCGTCGAGCGCTCCGATGTACACCGCGTCCTCGCCGGCGGGCCCGAACGGGACCCGGGCGCCGTCGCGGTGCTCCACCACCGCGAGCGCGTGGCCGGACAGCAGGTACAGCCGACCCTCGATCGCTCCGGTCGCGACGCCGGGGGTGAACCGAGGCACTCAGTCGAGCTCGGCGAGCACCGCCCGCATCAGGTCCGAGCGAGACACGATGCCGATCATCCGACCGTCTGCCGAGACGACCGGCAGGCACCCGACCTTCTGGGACACCATCCGCTCGGCGATCTCGTGCAGGCGGGCCCCGTCGTGCACCGACTCGACCGCGCCGCTCCGCACCGCGTCGAGGGTGGCGAGCGCCCGGGTGGGGCGGTGCACCGCGTCGACCTCCATCAGCGCGCGCCACGACAGCACCGCGCACGGCCGCGGCCCGCCGCCGCCCTCGGGGACCTCGGTCACCACCAGGTGCCGCACCCGGTGCGCCCGCATCGTGTCGAGCGCCGCGCCGACCGACTGGCCCCGCCCGACCGTCACCACCTGGCGCGCGGCGAGGTCGCGGGTGGTGAGCGCCTCCGGCAGCACCGAGGGCGCGTGGCGCACGAGGTCGTACGCGGTGAGGATCCCCACCGGGCGCCTGTCGTCGTCGACCGCGACCGCGCAATCGACCCCGAGCTCGATCATCGGTCGGACGGCGACCTTCAGCCGCTCGATCGGGCGCACCACGATCTCTGGCTGGCGGGCCACGTCGGCCGCCCGCAGCGTCGCGTCTCGCGGGTCGTGCACCGAGAATTCGGCGGGATGGGAGCCCGCCGAACGACCGAATTCGCCCGACACCCACTCGCCCCGCGCGAACACGTCGGAGTCGTCGAGGAGCGCGACCAGGCGGCCGGTCGGGCCGATCACCGGCAGGTGGCGGTAGTGGTGGTGGATCAACAGCGCGGCGGCGGTCGACAGCGGGGCGTCTTCGAGCACCACCATCGGGTCGCGCGCCATCCAGTCGGCGATGGTGCGCATCCGGCTCACGGCAGGGTCACCGGGCGCTCGGTCCCGTCGGCGTCCTGGACCACGAGCTGCGCTCCGGCGGCCGGGGGGAGCGCGCTCGGGTCGTCTGCCGGGGCCTCGCCGACCCGCAGCAGCCTCACCCCGGGCTCGATGCCCTCCACCTCGCTCGCCACCACCTTCAGCCCGGGGGCGGGCGGGAACATCCGCACCAGCGTGAGCCCACCCCAGGTCTTCTCCTCGGCATACGACGCCGCCACCCGGTCGAACACCGCGCGGGCGAACCCGTACCGGGCGTCGACCTCGATGCCGGCCTCCCCCTCGGTCACCTTCTGCTCGAGCGGCGCGCCGCCTGCCTCGGGGACCGCGGTGACGAACTCCTGCACCTGATCGTGCGACACGTCGATCGCGCCCGTGGACAGGCCGCGCCGGGTGCCGATCTCGCGCGAAAGGGCCGAGATCAGCAGGCCGAGGGCCTTGTCGCGGGCGGCGGTGTCCGCCTCGAGTCGGGTCGGGGAGGGGCCGCCGTGGCCCGCCGCGCTCACCGTGTCGGGGCCGATCACCAGCCGCTCCACCGCCGGGGTGTCCGCGACGATCGGGTCCTCCTCGCGGGTCGTGCCGCCGATCCCGGCCATCACCAGGCCGGCGAGCACCAGCACCAGCGCGACCGCCGCGAGCGCCGCGCTGCCCGCGAGCAACATCCCGATCGGGAACGAGCGCTGGGGCACGTCGTCGAGCGTCTTGCCCACCGCGAGCCGCTCGCCGCACTTCGGGCAGGTGACCCCGCGCGACAGGGGCTCCTCCCACCGGCCGTTCACCACGTCGACCGGCGCCCGGCGCACGGTGGTGCACTTCGCGCAGTCCCCCTCGATCACCACCGAGGTGATCGACAGCTGGTGGATCGGGTCCATCCGCAGCGCCACCGCGAGCTGCAGCGGCGCGCCGTGGACCGTGACCGCCTTCAAGGTCGGCGCCGCGGCCCGCAGCGCCAGCAGCAGCGGGGCGACCCCGCCGGCGGCGACCGCGGTGGAGCGGGTCAGGTCGAGGGTGAGCGCCCCGTCGAGGCCGTCCATCGCCGAGCGCCAGCGCAGGGTGGTGGCGAGCTCGCCCACGAGCACCAGCCGGGTGCCGTCCTGGGCGGAGTGGCGCTCGATCGTGGGGCCGCCGGGGTCGGGCACCGAGCGCTCCCGCTTCGGCTCGACCTTCTCACAGGCGGCGGCGAACGCCTCCATCGAGCCGTCGTACCGCGCTTCGGCGCCGCACTTCGGGCACTTGGTCGGCGGCGGGGTGCGGGTCTGGATCGCCTCCCGGTGGACATACGCGTCGATCACCGCCTGGAACGGCGTTCGGCAGCTGTCGCAGACGTACGGGGCATAAAACGACAACACGTGCGGGCATCCCTCGAGGCGGCTCGGTTCGATCGCGCCCGCTCATTGTCCCACGGGTCGCGGCGGCGGGCGAGTCACTTGGAGCGCGGGCGGGTCATTCCCACGTCGCGCGGGGCGAGGTTGTTGGTGACGCCGAGCTCGAACGTGTGCCCGGGGCGGACCAGCTCGACCTGCGCGAGGAACTCGTCCACCGACAGGACCTCCTGGCCCTCGATGGTCGCGATCGCGTCTGCGGGCTTGATGCCAGCCTTCTTCGCCGGGTTTCCGTCGACGGCGAGCACGATCACCGGGTGGTCGTTGCGCATCCGCGCCTCGATCGACGGGAACCAGTGCCCGACGGTGAGCCCGAGCGTGTCCTCGTGCCGGCCGTAGAACTCCACCAGGTCGGCGTACGCTTCGGGCGACAGCTCGTACTGCGCCCACACGTCGAGGCCGTACGCGGTGCTGCGGGCGAACCAGTCGACCCGCTGGAACCGGAGCTCGGGCCCGAGCTGTTGCTCGAACCGCCGGGCCACCCGCTGCACGTCGTCGGTCGCGGGCCTCGACGGCGCCCGGGTCTTCACGAACGGGTAGATCGGCTCGTCGCGCAGGTCCTCGAGCAGGTGGCCGAGCAGCACCCCGATCGCCTCGTCGCGCGCGCGGGCGATCCCCGCGTCTTCGTTCCGGGCCGCGGTGGTGTGGCCCACGACCCGCACCGAGGTGGGGGTGATCGCGATCGGGATCTCGGTCCACCCCGGAGGGACGGCGGCGACCGGCGGGAGCACGGTGGCGGCGGCGGCGATGGCCGCCCGCTGCTTCGGCT
>JBEBJC010000048.1:0-17679 GCA_040080105.1 Myxococcota bacterium | reverse complement strand
ACCCCCTCCACCGCCCGGGCGGTCGCCGGCGGCAGCCCGTTCTTCAGCCCGAACGCGTGCGCGAGCGCGTCCACGTCGTCGGCCGGCACCGCCGGGGCGGCGCGGTCGAGGTGGTCGCCGATCGCCGGCGGGTGCCCGCCCCCAGTGGCGCGGTTCACCTGGTGGTACAGGTCCCACGCGGCGTCGCCGGCGAGCACGACCCCGTTCTCGTACGACGAGGTCGACGCCTGGTTCGTCGACTGGTTCGACCACAGGTAGTTCGTGCCGACGTACGCGACCAGCTTGCCGTCGCCGTCGTACCCGAACGTCGCGTTGCCGTGCCACGGCACGTCGAGCTTGCGCAGCGTGATCGGGAGCTGCTCCTCGTGGATCGCCCGCTCGAGCACCGCGCGGCTCGCGTCGTCCATCGAGCGGAACATCAGGTCCATCTGCACGCCGGCCCGCGCCCGCTCCACGATCCGCTCGGCCACCGCCGGGTCGTCGAGCTCCTTCACCCGGACCGACACCGCGACCGACGCGTCGGAGATCAGCCCCACGTGGGCCTGCGCGGCGTAGTACCGCCCGACGATCGGGTCGTTGAGCGCGACCCCGTGCTGGGCGAGCTGGTCGACGAGCTCGGCCCGCCGTGGGGAGGTGTCGCCGGCGGCGAGGCGCTGCACGTACTCGGCGTACAGCGGGACGGCCGGCCCCTTCACCGTGAGCGACGCGTCGATCCGCTTGCCGGTCCCGACCTCGCCGGTGGCGACGATCAGCGCAGGGTCCTCGCCGCCGAGCACCGAGCTCTTCACGTGGTTGAACGGGTTCGACAGCTCGGGGTGGCCGACCAGGGTGAGGGCGCCGGTGCGGCGGGCTTCGGTGAGCCGCTCGCGCAGCTCGGGCGCCAGCTCGTCGGCGAGCGCGTTCAGCCGCTCGTTCCCGAAGTACACGGTGACGGGGTGCCCAGCCTCGGCCCGCTTCAGCACCGCGTCGATCACCCGGTACGCGTTCGCGGCGGCCTCGGGGTCGCCCTTGGCGGACAACACGGTCTGCAGCCGCTTGTAGTGGAGGTCGAGCGGCCCGTCGCTCGCCTCGAGCGCGTCGGCGAGCCGCCCGAGCACCGCGGGAGACGACAACACCTCGACCGACGCGACCTCGGCGGCCCCGAGCCCGCGCCGCGGGTCGAGCAGCCCGTCGCCCACGAGCGCCAGCCCAGACTGCTCGCGCGCGCGCCGCACCACGCTGCCGTGGACGTCCATCTCGCCCATCCCGTGGTCGTCGCCGCTGTCGGTGAACCGCGGGTCGATGTTCGCCTTGCGGAACGTGGGCTCGACCTGCTCCGGCGCGACCGCGAGCCGACGCCCGGAGTCGCGCTCGACCGCCACCAGCTGGTCGCCCTTGCGCTCGACCGTCCACACGCCGTCCTGGCCGGCGACGAACGCCTGCACCGGGCCGAGCTCGGCCAACGGCACGCGCGGGCGGGGGCCCGGGTCGATCGGGGTGAGCACCACGCCGTCGTCGGAGGTGGAGGTGACCCGGTACGGGTGGCCGTCGAACGTGACCTCGGCCCCGTCCTTGGGGACCCCGGTCACCAGCGACAGCTGGTCCTTGGCGATCGCGACCTGCACGCTGCGGGTCGGGCGCAGGGTCGCGAGGCCGTCGGCGCCGATGCCGTCGAGGTGCCAGTACCGGCCGTCGTGGGCGATCGCGGCCGGCCCCACCGGGGTCGACAGGCCGGTCTCGCCGTCGACCGGGGTCGGGGGGGTGGCGGCGACGAGCGCGCGCAGGTGGTCGACCAGCCCGTCGGCCGCGCGCGGATCGATCCGCCCGGCGGCCTGCTCGCGCGCCAGGTGGCGCTCGATCGAGGCGAGGCGCTGCTCGCCGCGGGTCACGTCGACCGTGCCGGGCGTGGGGTCGTCGAGCCCCAGGTCGCGCACCAGCGACCGGAGCTCGGTCTCGACCAGCTGCGGGTGACGATCGCGCGCGTCGTGCAGCACGAGCAGCTCGGCGACCCGGCCGGCGTCGTCGCTGGACAGCTCCCCGGTCGGGCGGGCGGCGAGCGCGGACACGGTCAGGTCGACCGGGTCCGACCTGTCGACCGACCCGTCGACCGACCCGTCGACCGGCGCGGTCCGGCGCGCCGCGTCGCGCACCTCGACGATCTCGTGCGCGACCGCGCGCTCGGCCTGCACCGGGTGCAGCCCCGGCACGACCACGATCTCCACGCCTCCGTCGGCGGTGGGCGCGTACCGGGCGACCACGCCGGCGGCGAGCAGCTGCGCGTGCTCCTCCCGGGTGGCCGAGCGGACCTCGGCGTGCACCGGCGCGCCGTCCACGTCGATCACCACCCCGCGCTCGCTCCGGGTGACCCCGCCGGGCGCGGCAGCCCCGCCGAGCAGCGCGTCGACCGCGAGCCCCAGATCCTGCGCGTGCGCGGCGATCCGCGCGGCGGCGGGCGCGCTCGCCCGACCCCAAACGTCCTCCACCGGGGGCGGCGCGTACGCGGTCGAGGTGGCGCGGGACGTGCCCGGGTCGAGCACCCGCTGCCCGCGGAGGTCGTAGTGCGCCGACACGTCGTAGGTGTCGACCACCGCCGGTCCCTGGGTCGGCTGGCGCACCGACACCGCGCGGACCTTGCCCGCCTCGAGCGCGTCGGCCAACCGCTGGGCGCTCGCCGGGTCGCGCTTCGCGATGTCGTCGATCACCGCCTCGAGGTACGCGCGCGAGCCCTGCTGCACGTGCAGCGAGCCGTCGCTCGACCCGCGGCTCCCGAGCTGGGCTTCGCCGCCCTTACACTCGACGACCACGTAGTTTCCGTCGCGGTCCACGAACACCCGATCGAACGCGCGGGCGCCGTCGCGGGTCACGGTGGGGTGCAGGTCGTCCGCTGGGGTCCACCCCTGCAGCGCGGCCAGCGCGTCGCCGGCGGCCTCGCCGAGCGCCTTGCTCACCGCGACCTGGTGGATCGGGTCCCCCGAGCGCTCGCGCAGCGGGTGGTCGGCGGGGAGCAGGGCCAGCTGCTCCTGCCCGACCGACTTCGCCACCCGGTCGAGCGGCTGGCTCCCGGCCCACCCCTCGAGGTTGCCGTTCTCGTTCACGAACCGGTGGGTCCCCGCCAGCTCCGCCCGCAGCTCGTGCAGGCCGTCCGCGACCCGGCGACCCTTCGAGAACTGGTCGTGCGCGGCGACCTCGGCCCGGTACGCCAGGCTCGCGGCGTCCATCACCGGCATCGGCACCCCGACCGACAGCACCGCCTCGGCCCGCGCCATCCGGAGCGCGACCTGCGCGTCGTACACCGCGCGCGCCTCCGCCAGCACCTGCTCCGCCGCCGCGACCCGCGCGGGGCTCGGTTGGTCGGGGTACGCCGGACGCTCGAGCTCGCGCTTCGCCTGGGCGAGCTTCTTCTCGGCGGCGCTGACCTCGGCGAGGGCCTGCTGCTCGAGCCGACCCTCGATCTTGCCCGGCAGGAACCCGGCCTCCTCGGACAGCGCGACCAGGCGCGCGTTCGCCACCGCCTCCGCCTTGCGGTCGCGCGGGTCGGCCGACTGGGCCTCGAGCAGCGCCGCGTGTGCCTGCTCGAGCGCGCGCGCCACCAACACCGGGTGCGGCAGATCGAGGTCGACCTGCTTGCCCGCGCCGAGGTCCGCCGCGACCTGCCCCATCACCGGCGCGTCGAGCGACCGCTGCGCCGCCTGGCCCACCCACCCGCCGTGCCCGGGGGCGGGCTCGGCCGGGGTGGTGAGCGAGAAGTCCCCCGCGACCACCCGCGCGAGCGCGTCGGCGTCGGAGGTCGCGTGTCCGGCGGTGTGCGGGTCGTACACCCCGTCGCCGCCGCCCGCGGTCGCGAGCCGCGGCTCGGCCGCCATCAGCCGGCGCAGCGCCGCCGCCACCACCGGGTCCACCCCGGGCGGCAGCGGGCCGTCGGCCGGGATCGGGTCCACGGTCGACTGCGCGCGCAACATCCGCAGGTGCACGTCGAGGCCGGTGGTCACCGGCGCGAGGTCGGCGTCGGACAGCCCGAACCGGTCGGCGTTGCGCGCCATGAACGCGTACGCCTCGACCTCGTTCACCGCGGTTCCGGTGTCGGGGGCGCGGGCCGCGATCTCGGCGTCGGTCCGCATCGCGCCCATCCGGCCCTGGACCAGCTGGTTCGCGTGGATCTCGGCCTCGTGCGCGATCGCCGCCGCGATCAGCCCCGGAGAGCGCGCGGAGAACGCGTCGCC
This sequence comes from Myxococcota bacterium, assembly GCA_040080105.1. Lineage (GTDB taxonomy): Bacteria > Myxococcota_A > UBA796 > UBA796 > JACKER01. The sequence goes on along the minus strand of JBEBJC010000048.1, from coordinate 13,480 downwards.
CTTCGCGCCGAACAGCGTCTCGAACACCGCGACCACCCCGGCGGGGTGCGCCACCGCGTCGCCCCGCGCGAGGAACGACACGGCGACGATCGCCGACGCCTCGGCCTGCAGCCCGGTGCGGGCGCCGCGGTCGCGCGCGCGCACCGACGTGTCGTCGATCCCGTACGCGTCGATCAGGTGCTCGACCACGTCCTGCCGCGCGCGGTCGTACGCCGCCACCGCGTGGGTGTCCCCGTCGAGCATCGCCGCCCGCAGCCGCTCGACCTCTCCGAGCAGGTGGTGCGCGTGGTCGACCTGGGTGGCGGACGGACGGAGCCCCTCGAGGTGAGCGTTCGCGGCGTGCTGCGCGTGCTCGGGGAGGCCGGCGATCACCTCGGCGAGCGACGTCCCCGACCGGCGCAGCTCGAGGTCGAGCTGACGCCGCACGCTCGGGTTCTCCACGTCGTGCAGGTGGGCCAGCACCGCGGCGGCGTCGCCGGCCTCCGCGGCGCGCACCACCGCGTCGGACGGCCGGGGCGCCGGGTCGGCGTCCCCGATCGCGTACAGCGCCTCGTTCCGCGCCATCCGCACCGCGTCGCGCTCGCTCATCCCCGGGTTCTGCTCCCGGATCCGCGCCGCCCGCTGGTCCACGTCGGACTGGTGCGCCGCGAGCTCCGGGTCGTCGTGGGGGCCCTTCGGCATCGTCCAGGTCTCGCCGGGGTCGACCGGCTTCTGCGTCGGGGCGACCGGCCCGTCGTTGAGCTCGGCGAACGAGGACTCGTCTCCGCCGAGGTTCGCTTGTTTTCCGACCTGGTCCGCGGCCTCGCGCACCCCGGCCGACCGCGCGCGCTCGGACGGCGGCTCGTCGGCGGTCGGGGCGGCCTTGCGCTTCAGGTCCGCGGCGGCCGCCCGCTGCTCGGCCTCGGCCCGCTCGCGCACCTCCTGCTCGCGCGCGGCCAGCTTCGCGTCGTCTTCGGTGATCCGCGCCAGGGTGGTCCGGTGCTGGGCGATCGCCTGGTGCAGCTCGCCGAGCTCGCGCTCGACCGCGGCCCGCTTCGCCGGGGGCAGCTCGGTCTCGAGCTCGGCGGCGAGGTGCGCGGCCTTCTGCTCGGCCGCCGCCACCCCGGCGCGCGCCTGGTCGAGCCGCGCCCGCACCGCCACCGGGTCTCGGCTCACCGCGGTCTTCGCGAACGCCTTGACCGCCGACTCCACGAACACCATCCGCAGCTGCGCCAGCGTGATGCCCTTGCCGTTCGCCCACCCCTCCCAGTTCTTCCAGTCGACCGCGACGCCCATGCCCGCCTCGAGCACCTGCTTCGCGTAGTTCAGGCCGAAGTGGCCCGCGGCCGACGAGTTCCCGAGCGGGTTGCCGTCCTCGACCCGCTCGAGCGCCTTGCCGAGCGGGCTGTGCTCGAGCAGCTGCCCGCCCGCGAACAGCACCCCGGACTTCGCCGCGCCGCCGAACGTCGACACCAGCAGGTGCTTGAGCACCGCGAAGTCTCCCTTCGCGAGCTCGCCCTCACTCGACAAGATCCCGGTGAGCAGGCCCTCGACCCCGCCCTTGACCATCTCGCGCACGAGCCCGGTCACGAACTTCACGGCGCCTTCGCCGAGCTTCATCGCAGCCTTCAGCATCCCGCCGAGCCGCTCGCCGATCTTCTGGAAGCTCGGGCCGAGGCCGGCGGTCGCGAGCTGGACGCCGAGGTTCGCGAGGTCCATCCCGAACTCTTCGACGCCGAACCCGTTTCCCTTCATCGCGACCTTCGCCATCGTGGTCGCGGCGAACATCGCGATCATCATCGCGACCGACGCGCCCTGGCCGCCCGGCAACACCATCAGCACCGCGGCGCCGACCATCTGGATCGTGTTCACCACCGCGTCGGTGACCGCGTCGCGGGTCTCGCGGTACCGTCCGCCGTCCTGGCCGACCCACCCCGCCAGCTCCTCGAGCTTCGCCCGATCCCCGACGAACTTGCCGTCACGGTCGAACATCGCCATCATCTCGCCGAGGTTCTGCGCGAACAGCGACCCGTTCGAGTGCACGCCGGCGACCTCGAGGCCGTCCATGAACCCGTTCATGAACCCGTTGATCGGGTCGCCGCGCTCGAACTGGTACCGCAGCTTCGCGATCGCGAGGAACTCCTCCGGGGTCTTGGGCTCGCCCATCAACGCGATCTGGGCCTCGAGGAGCTCGGTGCCGCCGAGCTCGGCCTCGAGCCAGTCCTCGAGCGAGTGCCCCTTGCGCTGGAACGAGTACAGCGAGGTCGCCCCGCCCATGATCGCGCCGTCGAGCACCGCCCCCTCGACGTCGTTGGGGACCCACTCGCGCGACATCGACTCGAACCGCGCCTTGAACGCGGCGCGGTCCGCCGGAGACATCTTGCGGATCGACTCGAGCGTGGCCTTGACCTTCTGCTCGTCGGTGCCGAACCCGTCCATCGCGTACAGCAGCTCGACCGCGGGGTCGACCTCGCCCTTCTCCGCGAGCTCGCCGAAGTACACCCGCTCGAGGCCCTGGGTCTCCTGGTCGAGGAACTTGTCCATCGCCGTGCCGCCCGACCCGTCGGTGACCTCGTACTCGCCGCCCTGCTGACCGAACGTCGCGTCGAACTGGGCGATCACCTTCTTCAGGTGCTCGGGGTTCCGCCCGCCCCGGCCGTCCTTGCCCGCCTTCAGGGTCTTCTCGAGCAGCTCCTCGTCGGTGGACTCGGGCAGCCACGGCAGGCAGTCCTTGGTCACGCCGGTCACCCCGGCCACGACCCCGGCCGCGAGCACCGCCCACCCGATCGGCCCGGCGGCGACCATCAGCGCCACCATCCCTGCCTTGAACGCCAGGTTCTCGTCTTGCGCCGACCACCGGATCCGGTGGACGTCGGCGGAGACCTTGTCGCCCCGGAGCTCCGCCGACACGATCTGCCATTCGCGCGTGTCGGTGCCGAGCTCGTCGGCGGCGTCGGCGGCGAAGTCGGCCCCGTACCGCTCGCGGTACCACTTCGCGGCCTCCTGCACCTGCTCCGGGGTGAGCTTGTCGAGCTCGGCGACGAGCTCCTCCTCCTTGGTGCCGGCGCCGGACCACACGTCCCAGTCGCCGGTGCCCTTCAGGTGGATCCGCATCTTCGCAGCGGCGACGTGCGCGGGGTTCGCCAGCGCCTGGCCGGTGACCGGGTCGAGCTCGCAGTACGCGTCGACGACCGCCTGCTCCTCGGTCCCGAGGTACTTCTTGACCCGATCGAGGAACTCCTTGCCCCCGGGCGCGGTCACGAGCCGGGTGCGGTCCTCGGGCGACAGCGCTTCGAACGCGTCGTAGATCCCCTGCTCGTCTTCGGTGAACCCGCCCTCGAGCCACTCGGTGCGCTCGGACGCCTCGGCCGGCCGACCGGTGAGCGCGATCTCGAGCGTGGACGAGCCGCTCATCGACGTGATGTACCGGCGCAGGCCCTCGGTGCGCTGCGCGGGGTCCATCATCATCTTCACCGTCTCGAACTCGCGCGCGTTCACCACCCCGAGGTCCTGTTCGAGGTGGGTCAACATGTCCTTGCCGAAGTGGCGGCGGTACTCGATCTGCACCAGCGCCGCCTCTTCGGGCGACAGGGCGAACAGCGCCTTGTTCATCTTCGCCACGTCGTCGCCCCAGCCGTCGATCGCGGCGAACACGGTGTTCGCGGCGTCCTTGAGCTTGGTGACGCGCTCCTTCGCCTTCGCGTCGAGCTTGTCGGCCTCCTGATCGACCCGCCCCCACAGCTCGGCGTCGGTCTTCCCCTTGTTCTGCGGGTCGCGCCGCAGCTCCTCGAACCGCTCCTGGGTCACCAGCGTGCGGCACGACTCGAGCATCTCGGCGTTGCGGTCCCGCCCGGCGACCACGTCCTCGGCGTTGCGCAGCGAGCCGACCGCGAGCGCGAGCTCGTCGCCGTCGAGGCGCTGCTTCAGCAGGTCGTCGAACCGCTGCCCCGGGTGGGCACCCTCCCACCGCGACTTCGCCTCGACCAGCTCGCGCGGGTTGAGCGACTTCAGCTGCCCCAGCAGGGCAGCGTCGGTGGTGAGCCAGCTGTCGGCGTCGAGCGACCCGAGCACCGCGTCGACCCGCGCGCCGTCGAGGGGCCAGCCCTTCGCCGGGTCGACGGTCGCGTCGCGCACCCGCGCGGTCATCTCGTAGATCGCCGGATCGATCGCGGCGCCCGAGACCATCCCTGCGCCGATCACCGCCCCGATCGGGCCGAGGGTGGCGGTGAGCAGCGCGGCCTGGGCGTACTTCCACGGGTCTGGCTTCTTCTGGGTCTGCTCGAGCTTCTCGGACAACTTGCCGCCGAACCGCTCGTCGAGCGCCTTCAGCTCCTCGGGTGAGCAGTCGGCCAGGAGCTGCTTCAGCCGCAGCGGATCACTCGCGGTGTCGCGGTCGAACTGGCGCTCGAGCTCGCGCTGCTTGTGCCCGAGGCGCGCCTCGGTGAGCGCGGCCTTCGCCTTCTCGGGATCGGCGGACGCGACGGCCTTGCTCGCGGTGACCAGGAAGTCGAAGTCGCGCTGGACGTCGCTGTCCTGGTCGAGCCCGGCGCGGATCTGGTCCATCAGCGTGGGCCGGCGACGCAGCATCTCGGCGACCATCTCGGGGGTCAGGCTCGCCATCAGCGCGGCGATCCGCGCGTCGTCGACGTAGTTGCTGTCGACCTCCCGGTCGAACGCGGCGAGCTTCTGGTTCACCTTCAGGTCGAACACGACCTGGTCGCGGTCGGCGAACGCCTGCACGGTGGCGAAGTCCCCTTCGGACAGGCCGTGGGTCGCGCGCAGCTCGTCACACTTCGCGCGGAACGCGTCGTCGGACAGGTGGAGCCGGCGCAGGCGATTCAGCTCGTCCGGCACGGCGCGGGTGACGCCGGCCGGCAGCTCCACCGCCGGGGGCAGCTTCTTCGCCACGTCGCACACGTCCTTGAGGTCGTGGTACGCGTCGCCGTCGCCCAGCGCCTTCTTCAGCTCGGAGTCGAGGTCGTGCCCGTCGGCCTCGTACAGCGCGAGCACCCGCTGCAGCTCGTCGGGCTTGTCGCGGAACGGCCCGAGCACCTTCTCGACCTCCTTCGGATCGCCCTTCTTCAGCGCGCTCGCGAGGGAGTCCTTGGTGGCGTGGTCCTTCTCCTTGCGGGTCCGCGCCTCGCGCGCAGCCTCGGTCTGCGCGTTGAGGTGGGCGACGAGGTCGGCGTCCTGCAGGCCCGTGCGCGCCTGCAGCGCCGCGATCCTCGCCTGCTGTTGGTCGGGCGGGAGCGCGGCGATCGCGTCGAGCTCGAGCGCCACGTCTTTGGGCACCGGGCGGTTGCCCACCACCACCAGGCCGGCGGCGAGCGCGGCCGACCGCACCTCCTCGAGCTCGGCGAGCGACCGGTGGGTCTGCTCGGACAGCTCGAGCAGCTTCGCCTGCCGCTCCTCCGCGGGCATCTCCTCGATCTGCTGCAGCTGCTTCGCGAGCTCCACCCCGTCGTCGGTGCGCTTGCGCGACGCGGTGAGCTCGGCGTCGGTGCGGCCGACCACCGCGAGCAGCGCGTCGAGCTCGGACCGGCGCTGCCACTCGGGCAGCTTCTCGATCGCGTCGAGCTGCGCCCGCATCGCCGGGCCGAGCATCGCCGGGTCGGCCGCGGTGCCCTTCCCCTGGGGGCCGTTGAGGTACGCGGCCATCACCGCGCGCGGGCCCATCACCTTGCCGCCCTTGCGCGCGTCGTCCTGGAGCCGGCCGAGCTCCGCCAGCCGCTGATCCGGCGGCAGGTCCCGCGCCCACGCCATCCGCGCGGCGAACCCCTCGGGGGTCGAGGCGTCCGAGTCGCGGCGCGGGTCCTGGTCCTTGATGCTCCGCACCAACGTGTTCGTGCGGTCGTCGGCGGTGAACGCGGCCATCTTGCGCAGCGCCGAGCCGACCCGGGGGTCGAACGGGCACTTCTGCTGCAGCAGCGTGGTGAGGTCGAGGCCCTTCGCCGACAGCTGCCGCTCGATCTCGGCGAGCTCGCGCGCGTTCACCCCGTTGACCAGCTTGACCACCGCGTCGGGCTCGAGGTCCGACAGGTCGGAGAACTTCGCCACCCGGTCGGCGACCTTGTTCTGGTCGAGCCCGAGCTCGCCGGGGGTCGGCGCGCCGTAGCTCGGACCGCCGGGGTTCACCCGGGCCTGGATGTCGGCGGCCCACCTCCGGGTGAACGCCGACCGGGTGTCGCGCTCGTCGACCAGCGGCTCGTTGTTCATGAACCGCCACGCGTTGGCCGGCGACAGGCCGGTGTCGCGCGCCATCGACGCGATCATCGTCGCGGCTGCCTTCACCGAAACGTTCAGCGCGGCGGCCGCCTGGGTCGCCGCGGCGTGGGCCGACTCGACCTGGTTCACCCGCTCGAGGTGCTTCTGCGCGAGCCCGGTCTGCGTCAGCCGCTTGGCGTGGTCGAGCATCAGCAGGACGTCGGGCTCGTCGGCGAACAACGCCGCCAGATCGGCCGGCGGAAGCTTGTTCGTGTCGTGGTCGAGGTCGCCGGTCTTCGACTCGGCGTCGAGCGTGACGTGGAGCTCGGCGTAGTCGCGCAGGAACTGGGCGCGCTCGCCCGGGGTCATCGCGCCGAGCGCTTCCTTGACCGCCGCCTTGTCGACCTTGTCCGCGCCGACCGCCAAGGTGGTCATCAGCGCGTCGCGCTTGCCGGCGTACGGCGTGCCGTCGGCGGTGTCGACCGCGTCGAGCTGCGCGAGCGGGTCCTTGCCGTCGAGGTTCTTCTGGTCGTCCTTGTCGAGCGCGGTCCACTGATCTTGCTCGGAGAAGTCGACCGCGCCGCTCATCTTGTCGTCGAGTGAGCCCGGGTCGGGCTTGCCGGCCTCGAGGTCGGCCTGGCGCTTCTCCTCCCAGTCGATCCGGAGCTGCCGCCGCTCCGCCGGCGACATCTTGTTCAGGTGCTCCATCAGCAGGTCGTCGTCGGCGGCGTTCTCGAGCTCGATCAGGAACGCGGTCTTCTTCTGCACGTACGCGGGGTCGTTCGGGTCGACGATCAGCCCCTGGGCCCGCGCGGCGTCGAGCTCGGCCTTCGACCGCGCGATCTGGTAGCCGTGGTCGAGCAGCGCCTTGCGCCGGAGCCGGTCGTCGGGGGTGAGCTTCGACTCGGGGGTGCGCGCCAGGTAGTCGGCGTACGCCTCGGGGGTCATCCCCTTCTCGTCGGCCACCTTCTTGAACCCGTCGACGCCGCCGGGGCCCTTGGCCATCGCCGCCCCGTGGCTGGCCTCGAACACCCGGCGCCGCTCGCTCGCGACCACCAGCTGCGCGTCGGACCGGGGCACGCCCTGCGCGACCAGCGCGTCGATCTGCGCCTGCACGTCGTCGGTCGCGCACGACGACGCGGGCGTCACGACCAGCGCGCCCTTCGGCAGCCGCGCGGCCAGGTCGGACATCCGGTCGCGGTACGCCTTCTGCAGCTCCTCCGCGGTCTTGCCGTACTTCTTCGCGAGCTCGGGCCACGCCTTGTCCTGATCGGCCTTCGGCAGGTCCTGCAGCCTCCCGATGTCCGCGAACATCTTCGTCTGCTGGCGCACCCGGTACCGCGCCGCCGACAGCGCCTCGAGGTCGAGCCCCGATCGCGTGGACAGCGCCTCGTACGCCGCCATCCGCTCCTCGGCCGGCAGATCCTCGATCTGGCGCAGCCGCACCGCGAGCAGCTCGGACGGCTCGCCGTTCGGGCCCTTCTTCGCGTACTCGACCTTCAGCGCCTCCTTCGCCTTGGCGGGGTCGGTCCCGAGGTCCGCGGCGACCTGCTCCTTGGTCTTGCCCTGCGCCACCGCGAGCGCGGCGAGCTGGCGGTGCGCCTCCTGCACCCCGATCCCGAGCGCAGCCGCGGTGTCGTTCGCCGCTTTCGCCCGCGACAGCACCGCCTTGGCGTTGGCGCGCGCCTTGTCGTCGGCGGCGGCCTGGTTGTCGACCCGCGCCTTCGCGGCGGCGGCGGCGCTGACCCGTCCGTTGAGGAACTTGCCGCTCTCGCTGTCCGAGTCGACGCCGGCGAACATCGCCTCCTGCAGCGTCTTGCCCTTGTTCTTCCCGCTGGTGATCTTGATCGGCGGGTCGGCGTGCAGCAGCGCGGCGAGCTCGGCGTCGTCGAGCTTCTCGACGAGCTTCTTCATCTTGTCGTCGGAGACGTACACGGACGACGACAGCTCGTCGACGAGCTCCTTCTTCCGGTCGGCGAGCGGCTTCTCGTCGGGATCGGGGAGCTTCTTTGCCTTTCCCTTCCCCTTCTGCTCGGGGTCGGTCAGGTCGGACAAGGTGAGCCCGCCCTTCATGTCCGCGAGCGTGGGGTCGGACTTCAGCGCATCCTTGGGGGTGTCGCGCAGGAACGTGACCAGCTCGTCCGGGGTCATGTCGAGCTCGCGCGACTTCTTCACCACCTGGTCGGCCGCGGCCGCCGGGTCGGCGCCGCCGAACTGCTTCTGCCACTGGGCCGCCTTCTTGTCCCACGCGTCCTGCGCGTACTTCCGCTCGAGCTGGTCGATCGGGATGCCGGTCTGCTTCGCGATCACCTCGATCTGGCGCTTGCGCTGCTCGGGGGTGAGCTTGGCGCCCTCCTTCTCGAGCTTGTCCACGGCGGTGCGCACCGCCGGCGACACCGCGCCGGGCTGGCCGTCCGCCCGCACCGGGTGCAGCGCCTTGTCGATCGCCTTGCCGGTCCCGCCGAGGTCGGCGGCGTAGTCCGCCTCGAGCGACGCCACGTCGGTGTTGTACTTCTTCGCCAGCGCGGTGAGCTTCTCCTTCTTCTCGTCCGAGGTGAGCGCGCCGGCCTTCACCGCCGACACCGAGCCGAGCACCTCGCGCTTCTTCGCGAGGTTCTGGTTCGCCTGCCACAGCGCCTTCGGGGAGGTGCCGGTCTCGTCACCCAGCGCGACGAGCTTCTCCCACTGCTGGTCCTTGGGGAGCGCGTTGATCGCGTCGAGCCTCGCCTTGAGCGCGTCGTTGCCCACGGGCCCGGTCACCGCCTTGCCCTCGGCGTTCGGGTCCGGGGTCAGCAGGGCGCCGGTCAGCCGGGCCGGATCGCCGACCCGCGCGGCGAGCTTCGCCAGCGCCGCCGCGCGGTCCTTGGGGTCGAGCAGGTGGATCTCGCGCAGCTGCTTCTGCAGCTCGGCCGGCGGGAGCTTCTCGCCCTTGGCGCCCCCGGCGGTGAGCGCGGCCACCGCGTCGGCCCGCGGCGCCCCGGTCGCCTTCTCGAGCTCGTCGAGCCGCGCGCGCGCCTCCTTGGGGTCGCAGTTCATCGCGGCCGCGATCTTCTTCACGTCGACGAGGTCCTGCTCCTTGGCGTTGGCCTGGTCGAGCTTGGCCTTCAGGTCCTCGGGCTTGGGCCGCTGCTCCTGCGGCAGGTCGGCGAGCCGCTTCTTCTCGGCGGCGTTCGCTTTGTTCGCGAGCTCGCGCAGCTCGGGGGGCACCTTCGTCGGGTCGACGTTCGACAGGTGGGTGAGCATGTCGCGGGGGGTCAGTCCGCGGTCCTTGCCGTGCTTGCACAGCTGGTCGTACGCTTCGTCGCCGGCGCCGCCGAGCGCCTGGGCCGCGTCGGCCTTCAGCTTCTTCAGCCGCTCGCTCTCGCGCGCCGCCTCGAACTGCGACGCGGACACGCCCATCGCCTTCAGCTGGTCGGCGGTGGGCTTCGGCCCGTTCGGGTCGAGGTTCGCCTTCTTCATCGCGGCGCTCGCGGCGTCGACCTGCTGCTGGTGCATCGACTTCAGCTGGTCGGGGGACTTGCCCTCGGCCTTGGCGAGCTTCGCGAGGGCCGCGTCGCGCTCGGCGGTCGGCAACTTCTGCAGGTCCGACACCCGCGCGAGCAGCGCGTCGGCCTTGTCGGCCTCCTTCTTCTTCTCCGCCTGCTGCTGCTTCTCGAGCCGCTGGGCGGGGGTGAGCTTGCGGTCTTCCTCGGCTTCGCGCGCCTTCTTCTCGGCCTCCTCCTTCGCGGCCTTGGCGTCGGCCTCCGCCTTCGCCTTCTTCTCTTCCTCCGACATCGGCAGGTCGGCGGGCTCCTTCGGCTTCGGGATCGGCTTGCCGTCGGGGTCGGCCATCATCCCGGGCGGCAGGTGCACCGGCGCGACCTTGAGCTTCAGCCCGCTGGCGATCACTTCCCAGTGGGGCGCGCCGCCCTTGCTCGACAGGTCCTTCACCGCGGTGTCGACCTCGAGCTGGTGCTTCTCGGCGTCGGCCAGGGCCTTCTTCGCCTCGTCGGCCGCCTTGCGCGCCTTCGGCAGGTCGACCTTCTCGAGCTTGTCGATCTTGCCCCGAAGCGTGTCGAGCGCGGTCACCGCCCGCTTGTGGTCCTTGTCGGCGGCGGCGACCGCGGCGTGGGCCTTGCGGCAGTCGGGGTCGGTCCACTCGGTGGCCTTGTTCGACGGGTCGGCCTTCTGCGCCGCCGCGAGCGCGTCCTTGCGCGCCTGGAGGTCCGCCCGCGCGGTCCGCGCGGCCTCGGCCCGGGTGTTCACCTCCCCTTGGGCGCCGGGCACCTGGCCCTTCGCGGTGGTGAGCTGCGACTCGAGGCTCTCGCGCGCCTCGGCGGTCGCCTTCGCCCGCGGGCCCGCCCGCTTCACCGCGAGCGCCGCCGCCGGGGCGAGCGCCTGCACCGGTCCGAGCAGGCGCTTGCTGGTCGCCGGCACGTTCACCTCGGGCGGCGCGCCCCCGCCCCCGCCGCCGCCGCCCGACTTCGCCTGCGCGAGCGCGGCCTCCACCTTGGCGAGCTCGTCCTCGAGCGCGAGCCGGCGGTCGCGGTGCACGACCCCCTCCGCGTCGAGCCCGACCTTGTCGATCTGGTCCTGGTGGATCTCCCCCTGGAGCACCTGGACCCGCCGATCGAGGCGGCGCAGCGCGGGGTCCTGCTCGAGGTTCGGGCCGCTCTTGCCCGCGGCGCGGGCGATCGCGGCGATCCGCTGGACCTCGGCCCGACGGTCTCCGATCTGCCGGTTCGATCGACGGGTCTCGTCCTCGTCCTTGCCGATCTCCCGCTCTTCGCGCTCGAGGTGGTGGTCGGTCCACCACAGGTCCTCGTCGACCCACCGGATGTCGTTCTCGAGCTGAGCCTTCTGGCGCTCGAGGTCCGCGAGCTTGCCGTTGGTCCCGTCGGTCTTGCCGGTCTTCGGGTCGGGGACGGACACCTTCGCCGGGTCGGCCGGGGCGACGAGCGCAGGGACGGCCGCCGGGTGCGCGGGATCGACCGCGTCGGGCGACACGCCCTGCGCGACCGGGCCCGCAGCGGCCGGCGCGGCAGCGGCGGTGGCGAGGGCCGGGCGGAACGGGCCGGCGCCGAGCGCGTCGGCGTGGGGCGCGAGCAGCGCGGCGCCCACCGACGGCCGGGGGCCCTGGGCCGGCGGGTCGAGCGCGACCCCGAGCCGGCGACGGGTGCGCGTGCCGAGCCCGCCCGCGGGGTCACCGGCGACCGCGGTGGCGACCGCCGCGTTCCCGAGCTGGTCGTGGGTAGTGCGGACCAGCTGCGACGGCGAAGGCTCGGCGAGGATCGGGGCCTGGACGATGGCGGGCGAAACGTCGACGGCAGGCGCACCACGGCGCTTGCCGACCGCGACATCGGAGCGGGACATCGGTTCACTCGGGGGCGAGGAGCTGCTTCGAGAGAGGTACGCCCCGCCTGGGGAGGGCGGACGTTAAGGTCGATCGCGCGTCGTTAAACGACGAAAGGACCGTACCCGGGGCGGCGGTTCGGGCGGCGTCACCAAACCGTGACCATTGACCGTGACCCGGGGGTCCACGGCCGACATCGGACGGAGCCGGGCGTGCTACCCTCCTTCCCACGGGTGGAACTCCGCCGGACCGAGGACCGACGACTGCCGATGGCGCTGCATCAGGGCGAGGGTTTCGGGACGACGAGGCGGTCGCTGGTCGTCGGCGCCGCGCTGGCGCTCGGGTGCAGCGGGGACCCGTCGGCCCCCCCGGACCGCGTGGACGCCGACCTGGACGGCCACCTGGCCGAAGGTGACTGCGACGACGGGGACCCGGCGGTGTACCCCGGTGCGCCCGAGCGGTGTGACGGCGTCGATCAGGACTGCGACGGCTCACCCGAGCCGCACGTGGTCCGGTGGACCGACGGCGACGGGGACGGGTGGGGCGCCGGCGCCGAGCAGGTGCTGTGCGGCGACGTCCCGGCCGGGCTCGTCTCGAACAACCTCGACTGCGCAGACGCCGACCCGGCGATCCACCCGAACGCCGACGAGGTGCCTTGCGCCGGACTCGACGCCAACTGCGACGGCACCTCCCTGCGGCCGGGCAGCGTGGCGCTCGCCGACGGTCCGTCGTACTACGACGTGGGCGCCGCGCTCGACGCTGCCCCGAGCGGCGCCGTGGTGTCGGTGTGCCCGGGGCTGTACCCCCTCTCCCACACGCTGACGCGCTCGGTGACGCTCCGGTCGTTCGGCGGGAGCGCCGCGACCGTGCTGCAGGTGGGTGCAGGCTCGCTGCTGACGGTCGGCCCGGGCGCGGACGTGGTGGTGGAGGGGTTCACCCTCGCTCGGACCGAGGCGGCCGGGACCGCCGCGGTCGTCGCCGAGTCGGCCGACGTGATCCTGCGGGACGTGGTGGTGAGCGGCCACTACGGCTTCCAGGCGGCGCTCGAGGTCTCGGGTGGATCGTTGACCCTCGATCGATCGCGGGTGGTCGACAGCCAGAACTGGGTCGCCGGCGGAGCGGATGTCGTGATCTCCTCGGGCGGCGGTATCCGCGGGGTCGGCGCCGACATCACCCTGCTCGACTCGCAGGTCGCGTTCAACGACGCGGCGGGGACCGGCGGCGGAGGGTTGTCGCTGGACGGCGGGCAGCTGGTCCTCGTCCGATCCGAGGTTCGGGGCAACGTGGCCGCAGAGGGGGGCGGGGTGTGGATGACGGACGCCGCGCTCGTGCTGGACGCGGCGTCGGAGATCCGCGGCAACACCGGCGCGCGCGGGGGCGGCGTGTACCTGCTGCGGTCCACGATCTCGGGCGGCACCATCGCCGACAACCAGCAGAGCGGAGTGCTCGTCGGCCCCGGCGCCGGGTCGGCGTTGGTCGACCTGGTGCTGACCGGCAACACCGCCGTGTGGGGGGGCGGCCTGTCGGTCGAGGGCACGGCCTCGCTGTCCAACGTGTCGGTCGAAGGCAACACCGCCTCGTGGTTGGGGGGCGGCCTGGCGGTCGTCGAGTCCACCTTCGGCGACCCCTCCGTGACGTTGGATCCCGCCACCGCGGTCGTCGGCAACCTGTCGAACGGAGGCGGTGGGGCCGCGTGGACGTCGGGGGAGCTCGTGTCGCTCGGTGCCTGGTGGGGGGCGCTCGGGGTCGACGCGAACGAGCCCTCGACCATCGGGTACGCGACCTTCGAGGAGTGGGAGGTGAGCGGCGCCGGGTCGTTCCGCTGTACCGCGGACGGGTGTGACCCGTGAGTTCGATCGTTCGGCGGGCTCCCATCCCGCCGAAGTCAATCGTTCGGCGGGCTCCCATCCCGCCGAACCGGCCCTCACCGATCGCGCAGCTTCTGCACCACCTCGGCCTCGGCCT
>JBEBJC010000844.1:0-4034 GCA_040080105.1 Myxococcota bacterium | reverse complement strand
CGGTCGCCGGGCTGTGTGGCCGAGCGGTGGTGTTCGCGGTCCCGGGCTCGCGCGCGGCGTGCCGGCTCGCGGTGGAGAAGCTGATCGCGCCGGAGCTCCGCCACCTCGTGCACCTCGCTGGGGTCGACCGGCAGGCTTCGCCGCTCGCCGATGTCGCGTTCGAGCCGGCGGCCGAGACCGTGGCCGAGCCGGTGTCGGAGGTGGCTCCCGCCGCCTCCGCCGGCGCCCGGGTCGGGATTTCCGGCCCGGCCGACGCCGCCGCCCCGCCGCGCCCCGAGGGGTCGTGGCACGCGGTGGTCACCGCGTGGGGCGGCTCGGTGTCGATCGAGGCGCGCGAGCCCGTGCCCGAGTCCGTCGAGCGGAACGCGCCGGTGATGGACGTGCTGCAGCGGGCCGGCCGATCGGCGGTGCTCACGCTGCCCGACGGCCGGAAGTACTCGCTGTGGGGGTTCCCCGACCTGGTGCGCCCGTCGAGCAAGGTGCTCGCGGTCCGCGACGCGGGAGACCACCCCGAGGTCCTCGCGCTGCACCGCTGGCCGACCGAGACCGGCACGGTGGTCCCCGGCGGGCGGGTCGGTGCGGGCGACCCGAACGACGTGGCGGAGCGGATCACCGGGCGTCGGCCGCCGGCGCCGCTCGGGCCGCTGTTCGCGGTCACCGGCGGGGCCACGCTGCACCAGTCCGGCGCGCGGGTGGTGCGGTGGGACGGGCGGAAGGACCGAGAGGAGGGGAACGTGAAGCAGTCGCTGGCCTCCCTGGTGCTCGACTGGTCGTCCCGGTGACCGACACCGTGCTGCGGGATCCCCGGTCGCCGCTGTGTCTGCTCGCGTGCCGCGACGGCGCGGTGCTCGCCCAGGGCGTCGCCGATCGGCTGGGCACCCGGGTGATCCCCGGCGAGGAGCTGTGGTTCGCCAGCGGGGAGGCGAAGTACTCGGTGCGGGAGAACGTGCGCGGGTGTGACTGCTACGTGTTCCAGCAGCCGATCGTCCCCGGGGCGTCGGGGGTGCACGACGCGCAGACCACCTACGACCGCCTGGTGGCGGTGCTGCACGCGGCCGACGCGCTGCGCCACGCCGACGCGGCGCGGGTCACGGTGGTCATGCCGTACCTCCCGGGCTGTCGCCAGGACAAGCGCAAGGACCACGCGCGCGAGGGCGTGTCGACCGGGCTGTTCGCGCGGATGTTCGCCGCGGCCGGGGTGTCGATGGTCATCACCGTCGACCCGCACAACGAGTCGCTGGTGGGCGCGTACGATCCGGTCCGGTGTGTGCTCGAGGCGGTCAGCGTCGCGGGCCCGTTCTCCGACTTCCTGGCCCAGACCGGGCTCGTCGCAGACGTGGTCGCTTCGACCGACGTGGGGGGGCTCGAGCTCGCCCGGCGGTACGCCCATCGGCTGGGCAAGCCGATCGCGGCGCTGTCGAAGGAGCGCGACTACAGCCGGCCGCACACGATCGCGGCCACCACCGTGATCGGCGAGGTCTCGGGGCGCTCGGTGTTGATCGTCGACGACATCGTGGACACGGCCGGGTCGATGGAGTCGGCGGTGCGGGCGCTGTGGGAGCAGGGCGCGACCGACGTGGTCGTGGCCGGTGTCCACCTGCTGCTGTCCGGGGACGGGTGGGCGCGGCTCCACCGGCTGCACGCCGACGCGATCGCGGCCGGGCGGACGTTCCGGGTCGCCAGCACCGCGTCGGTGGTGCACCCGACCGCGCCGGACTGGATGGTGTCGATGCCGCTCGAGCCGTTGTTGGCCGACGTGATCCGGTCGGTGAACACCCGGGGCAGCGTCCGGGCGCTCGAGCACCCGTAGTCAGCGGATCGCGGTCCCCCGCACGAACGGCCGTAGGAACGGCGGGACCGACCACGGCCACGCCGGCTCGACCGCCTCCAGCGTGAACCCGGCCCGGCCGATCGCGCCCACCGTGTCCCGGCACAGGTGGCAGCCGCCCGCGAGCGGCGCCCACAGGGGGTCGAGCGCGCGCTGCACCGGGCCGGTCAGCGGGTGATCGGACGCGACGTGCTCGAGGAACCGCAGCCGACCGCCTGGCGCCAGCACCCGTCGGATCTCGGACAGCGCGCGATCCGGGTCGCGAACCGAGCACAACACCAACGTCGACACGGCCTCGTCGAACGACGCGTCGGGGAACGGCAGCGCCTCGGCCCCACACGACGCGACCTCGGCGGAGGTCCGGGCGGCGAGCCGGGCGCGCATCCCGGCCGACGGCTCGGTCAGCACCAGCGTGATCCCGGGAGGGTAGTGGGGGAGGTTCAGCCCCGTCCCGGCCCCGATCTCGAGGACCCTCCCCCGGAGGTCCGCCAGCAGGGCGGATCGCGCCGCGGACAGGAACGAGGCCTCGGTCAGCCACAACACCGGGTCGTACAGCGCCGCGAACACGCTCATCGGCGGAACGTACCCCCATCGCGCCGTCCGAGGTGATCGGCGCTGGGGGCGATCCTGCGGAATAACCAGCCTGTTACCTGGACTAATTACTTTGTTTCACAGGGGAGCGGCGGGTGTGGGGGCGGGAGAGTAAGGTACGGCTCCCGAAGTCGAGGAGTCGTATCGATGAGACCCTACGTTCTAATTGCATTCTTCCTTGCCGGGTGCGGCGTGACCACCACGAGCAAGTCCGATTCCGGCACCACGCCCTCCGATGCGGGCGATGCCGACACCGATGTCGACGCGGACGCGGACGCGGACAGCGACGCCGACGCCGACACCGACACCACCGATCCGTGGTGGATCCACACCGGCGGATCGGATGCTGGGCCCGGCGGCTCGTTCCCCGGTGGCTCGTTCGGCGGCGGCTCGTTCGGCGGCGGCTCGTTCGGCGGCACCGGCCTGTTCGGCGGCACCGGGTTCGGCGGCACCGGGTTCGGCGGCACCGGGTTCGGCGGCACCGGGTTCGGCGGCACCGGGCTCGGCGGCACGGGCGGGTTCGGCGGCTCGTTCGGCGGCACCGGCGGTGGGACGACCACCCCCGACACGGGCGCCGACACCGGACCCTGAACGGGTCGGTCCTCGGACTCCGTCCTGCGGGACGGGTCGGTCCTCGGACTCCGTCCTGCGGGACGGGTCGGTCCTCGGACTCCGTCCTGCGGGACGGGTCAGTCCTCGGACTCCGTCCTGCGGGACGGGTCAGTCCTCGGACTCCGTCCTCCGGAACTCCCAGGTGGCCACCCCGGCCACCCGCCAGCTACCGCCGGTCCACCCGCGGGGGCCGTCCACGGTGAACGGGAACGGCCCGAACGGCGCCACGGCTGTGCCTCGGCGCGGCAGCGCGCCCACCACCCAGTCGCCGTTCACCTTCAGCCCGGCGCCGAGGCCAGAGCTCCGGCTCCGATCGGCGTACCCGGCGTACAGCTCGACCCCGAACCGCTGGTCGAAGCCGGCCGTGTACACCGACAGCTGAGCGTCGGGCACGTCTCGCCCGCAGGTCCAGCCGTCCGCGTCCACGCACCCGAGCTCGAGGCTCGGGATCTGCCCGACCCGCGCGGTGAGCGACGGGCGGAGCACCAGCGGGCGGATCCCGGGGACCTCGACCCCCGCGCGGAGCCCGGCTGCCCATCCCCCAGGCTGGCCCGTCACCGGCCCGCTGCTCGGGGTGAACCACTGCGGGATCCACGACGCGGAGGCCCCGACCTGGAGGAACCCGAGCGGGATCCCGCCGGACAGCTCGATCGTGGGGGCGGGCAACAGGTGCGACAAGCGCCGGCCGACGAACCCGTTGGCGCCGACCGCCAGCTCGACCTGCGCCGACGACCCCAGGCCTTGGCCGGCGCCTCGCCCCTGGACCACCTGGTGGGATCCGGGGGTCACCTCCACCGTGACCCCGTCGATCAGGTAGGTCCCGGCAGGCAGCCCGAGCTCGCGCGGGAGCAGCACCGGCTCGGCCAGCCGGGCCTGCAGGTGGGTGAGCCACACCTTGAGCTCCGGGTCGAAGATGGTGGACTGGAGCTCCACCTCCACGATCGCGCGCACCCCGTCGTACGGGGCGTCGAGCGTGACGTACCCGAACTTCTGGTCGAGCCAG
>JBEBJC010000843.1:0-4035 GCA_040080105.1 Myxococcota bacterium | reverse complement strand
GGCGGGGATCGCGTGGCGCGGGTCGTTGCTCCGCGCCGCCACGACCACCTCGCCGTCGGCGAAGGTGAAGCTCGCCTGGACCGGCTCGCCGTACCCGGTGGTCTGCGGGACCGCGTCGACCCGCATCACGTACGCGCCGCCCTGGTTGGTGAAGAACGTCAGGGTGGAGCGGGTGTCCGCCTTCACCAGCCAGCCGATCTCGTCACCTTCGCGCACCCGCACCTTGTCGAGCTCGCGGAACGACGACTGCCGCTTGATCCACCCGTCGCGCGACACCACCACGTAGGTGTCCTCCGCCACGATGTACGCGTCGGCGTCGAACTCGAGCGCCTCCGCCTCCCCGAGCAGCGCGCTGCGCGGCGCGCCGTGGTGCTTGCGGATCTCCTTGAGCTCCTTGCGCACCTCGTTCCACAACTTCGGCTCCGACGCGAGCAGCTGCTCGATCTGCGCCGCCCGCTGCAGCTTGTCCGCGAGCTCGGCCCGGATCTCCTCGATCTCGAGCTTCGCGAGCTTGTACAGCTGCAGCTCGAGGATCGCGTCGGCCTGCACCTGCGACAGCTGGAACCGCCCGATCAGGGACGCCGCCGCGTCCTTCTTCCCCGACGACGCGCGGATGATCCGGATCGCCTCGTCGAGCGCGTCGAAGATCGTCGCGAACCCCTCGAGGATGTGGATCCGCTGCCGCAGCTGCTCGAGGTCGTACTGGTACCGGCGCCGCACCGTCTCGAGCCGGAACGTGAGCCAGTGCTCGAGCATCTGCTTCAGGTCGAGCCGCGCCGGGCTGCACACCGCGCTGCCCGGCACCGGGACCAGCGCCGTGAGGTTCACCGGCCAGGTGGTCTGCAGGTCGGTCCGCTTGAACAGGTAGGCCATCACGGTCTCGGCGGCGGCGTCCGGCGCGAGATCGAGGACGATCCGGACCTCGTCGGTCGACTCGTCGCGCACGTCCACCACCTGAGGCAACCGACGGGTGCGGACCTCCTCGCCGATGTGCTCGACCAGCTTCGCCTTGTTCTGTCCGTACGGGACGCTGTCCAGCACGATCCGACGCGCCCCGTCCTCGGTGACCTCGGCCCAGGTCGCGCGCACCTTCAGCGTGCCCTGGCCGGTCTCGTAGATCTTCTCGAGCTCGCTCGGCGGGGTCAGGATCCGTCCCCCGGTCGGGAAGTCGGGGCCCTGCACGTGGCGCATCAGGTCGCGCACGGTGAGGGAGCGGTCGTCGATCAGGGCGATGCAGGCGGAGATCACCTCGGCGAGGTTGTGCGGCGGGATCCGGGTCGCCATCCCGACCGCGATGCCCTCCGAGCCGTTCACCAGCAGGTGCGGGAACTGGGCGGGGAGCACGACCGGCTCCTCACGCTGCCCGTCGTAGCTCGGGCGAAAGTCGACGGTCTGCTTGCGGATCTCGGTGAGCAGCTCCTCCGCGATCGGCATGAGCTTGCACTCGGTGTACCGGAACGCAGCGGGCGGGTCGCCGTCGAGTGAGCCGAAGTTTCCTTGCCCGTCGATCAGCGGGGCGCGGAGCGAGAAGCTCTGCACCATCCGGACCAGCGCCTCGTAGATCGAGGAGTCCCCGTGGGGGTGGTACTTGCCCATCACGTCGCCGACGACGCCGGCGCACTTCTTGTACCGACCGGTCGCGACCAGACCGAGGTCGTTGTACATCGTGTACAAGATCCGCCGCTGGACCGGCTTCAGCCCGTCGCGCACGTCCGGGAGCGCGCGGGAGGTGATGACCGAGATCGCGTACGACAGGTAGCGCTCGGAGGTCGCGAGGTGAAGCGGGACGGTGTCGACGGTCTGGGGCATGAGGCGGAGCCGGGGAAGAGGGACGGGGTCGTTTACCACGTCCTCTCGGGCGCGACGCGCCGACTCGGCTCACCGGCCGCGCGTGGGGATCAGCGGACCTCGACCACCAGCAACCGTCCTAGGCCCCGGGCCCAGTAGTCTCCGTCGCGTGCCCCGGGCAGCACCAGCTCCCAGTTGTCGTCGTGGTTCAGGTCCACCGCGAGCAGGTCTTGCCCGAGGTCGTCGTACACCGAGCCCTGGATCAACCGCTCGGCGGTGCCGAGCATGCTCCACCGCCCCGGCGCGAGCGGGCCGTACGCCAGGAACACCTGGCTCCAGTACCCCTCGTTCGGGCACCCGAGCGCCACGTCGTCCTGCCCGTCGCCGTCGAAGTCTGCGACCGCGGCCCCGGTGCACTGGCCCCCGGGCAGGTCGTCGCGGCCGAGCTGGTGCAGCGAGCTCTGGTCGAGATCGACCAGGCCGGAGGCCGCGGAGGTGAAGAACAGCGTCGCGCCGTCCGAGCCGTACTCGTCGGCGATCGCCACCTCCCGGAGGCCATCGCCGTCGAGGTCGCCGGAGCCGAGCCACGAGCCTACGTGGCTGCCGGTCTGGCCGGCCCGCCAGTACTCCGCGACCGCCAACGACGACAGCGGGACGTCCGACCGCGGGGGATCGGACACGAGCCACGCCCGCTCGGCGTATGGGCCGCCGATCAGCACGTCCGGCAGCCCGTCGCCGGTGACGTCCCCGATCGACGCCAGCTCGCCCCGGGCCTCCTCCCCGTTCACCCATTGGGTGCCGGTCCAGGTCGCGCGGACGTCGTCGATCGCCTGGGGCCCGACGAACGGACCGTCGAACCAGCGGATCGTGTACGTCTCGGTGTCCGAGACCAGCAGGTCGAGCTCGCCGTCCCCGTCGAGGTCCCCCGGCGAGAGCAGCGCGTCGACCCCGCCTTGCGCCGGGTCGGGCGACACCGCCACCGACGCCGCGGCGTGGTCGACCAGCGCGACCCCCGCGCCGTCGGCGGGGAGCGAGGTGACGAGCTGCAGGGGCTCGCCGAGGAACCACAGGTCCGGGCGGCCGTCGCCGTCGTGGTCGCCGGCGCGCCCGGGGGCGACCCCCGCGGACGCCGACAACACCGCGTCCTCGAGCGCCACCTCCACCAGATCGGTCGTCGGGGGGGAGCGGACCACCCAGGTGGAGGTGCCCACGCTGACCACCAGGTCGTCCGACCCGTCGCCGTCCTGGTCCCCGATCACCCCGACGGTCGGGGTGCCGGTGGCGGGTGTGTCGAGCTCGTACTCGGGCAGGGCGGGCTCGGTCCACCAGGGGGTCGCGGTGTCGGCGGTCCCGCCGGAGTCGAGCGGCTCCGTCGTCGTGGGGGTCGTCGGCTCGATCGGGGCAGGGACGGGCGTCGGGGTCTCCGCGCACCCCAGGATCCAGCTGAACATCGCGCCCTCCGCGGGCAGACTACACCGCGCCGGAGGGGTCGCTTGCGCCGTCGTCGGGGCCGATTCTATGATGGCCCAGCGACGAGGCTGCATGACCCGATCGGTGGACCTGTCCGTGGTGGTGCCCCTCTACAACGAGGCGCCCGTGTTGCCGCGGCTGGTCCGGACGTTGTGCGACACGCTCGAGCCCCTGGGGCGGACGTTCGAGCTCGTGTTGGTCGACGACGGGTCGTCGGACGGGACCGGGGAGC
This sequence comes from Myxococcota bacterium, assembly GCA_040080105.1. Classification (GTDB taxonomy): domain Bacteria; phylum Myxococcota_A; class UBA796; order UBA796; genus JACKER01. The sequence goes on along the minus strand of JBEBJC010000843.1, from coordinate 545 downwards.
TGGTGGCGGCTTCCCCGGCGCCCGTCGTCCCGGTGTTGCTCAGCCGGAACTTCGGCAAGGAGGCCGCGATCCTCGCAGGCCTCGCGGCCGCGACCGGGCGGGCGGTGGTGCTGATGGACGGCGATCTGCAGCACCCGCCGTCGGTGATCCCGGAGATGCTCGCGCTGTGGGACCGTGGGTTCGAGGTCGTCAACGCCACGAAGGAGGACCGCGGGCGCGAGTCGTGGCTGTACCGCGCCGCGGCGCTGGTGTTCTACCGGCTGCTCGGAGGGGCGCTCGGCGCGGCGATGCGGGGTCAGTCGGACTTCAAGCTGCTCGACCGGCGGGTGGTGTCGGTGCTCGTCGCCCTGCCCGAGCGCCGGCGGTTCTTCCGCGCGCTGGTGGTGTGGATCGGCTTCAAGACGGCGTCGGTACCGTTCCGGGTGGCGCCGCGGGCCGCCGGGCGCACCTCGTGGAACGTGGTCGGGCTCGTGCGGTATGCGGTGTACGGCCTCGTCTCGTTCTCGTCGGTGCCCCTGCACGCCATCGCGTGGGTGGGTGGGGGC
>JBEBJC010000842.1:0-4040 GCA_040080105.1 Myxococcota bacterium | reverse complement strand
CTCCACCAGGTCGGCGACCGCGTCTCCGAGGCGCGACTCGCACCTCCGCAAGGAGCTCGAGATCGCCGGGACGGTCCAGCGGATGTTGGTCCCGCCGACCCGAGTGACCGTCGGCGGGCTGACCGCCCACGCGTGGTACCGGGGGGCCGAGCAGTGCTCGGGCGACTGGTGGACCCTCGTACCCGCCGGCGACGGCGCGATGTTGGTCGTGGGCGACGTGACCGGCCACGGCGCCCCGGCGGCGATCGTGGTCGGCATGATCAAGGGCGCGCTCGACATGGCGCTGCTCGGCATGGGCCAGACGATGCGCCCGTACATGATGATGAACCTGCTGAACCACGTGTTGATGGACAGCGTGGACCGCGAGTACTTCATGACCGCGGTGATCGCGCGGTTCGACCCGCACACCGGCGGGTTGTCGGTCGGCAACGCAGGGCACCGGCCGCCGTGGATCCTGTCGCCGAACGGGTCGAAGGCGACGAAGGGGAACCGCCAGCCCCCGCTGGGCTCCACCCGCGGCCACCGGTACGTCGACGACGAGCTCAAGCTCGAGCCTGGTGAACGGCTGATCGCGTTCACCGACGGGTTGGTCGAGGCGCGCTCGCCGGACGGCCGGGAGTTCGGCGAGCGGACGCTGCGCGCGGTGTGTGAAGGAGCGCACAGCGGTGGCTCGGAGGCGATCTGCGCCGCGGTGCAGCGGGCGGTGGAGGCCCACGTGGGCGCCGACCGGCCGTTCACCGACGACGTGACGTTCGTGGTGTTCGACGCCTAGAACGCGTACTCGAGCGCGAGCCAATACCACCGACCCGGCTGCGGGTACGGGAACCGGGTCGACCCCCCTTGGACCCACCGGGTGCCGACCAGGTTGTTCACGGTCGCCTGCACGCTGATGTGCTCCAACAGCAAGTCCTCCGCGCGCACGCTCGCGTCGAGGAGCACCACCGGATCGAGCTGATTGGCGAGGTTCAGCTCGGCGTCCGGCCGCGCGATCGCCGTGCCGAGGATCGGCGCGCGCTGAGCCCCGATCACCCTCCCGCCGACGTCGATCCACAGGTGGCGGTCACTCTGGAACAACGGGTTGACCGCCACGTTCAGGTTCCCGACGGCGGCGGGCACGTTGAAGATTTGGCCGGTCTCGGGGTCTGCCCCGTAGTCCGCCACGTCGAGCACGTACTGGTAGGTGAAGTTCGACAACGCGCGCAGCCAGGTCTGCTGGTAGCCGAGCTCCTCCTCGATCACCAGCGTGGTCAGCTGCCCCGCGTTCCGGTACGCCGGCTCCCCGCGCGCCAGCGCCTCGTTGTCGCGGAACACGAAGTCGGTGAGCTCGCTGTACGCGAAGTTGGTCGAGCTGCGGACCGCGCCCTCCATCAGCCGCACCGTCGGCGTGACCTGGATCGCCCGCAGGCGCTCCGGCAGGAGGTTCACCGCCCCCGCGTAGTCCGGCAGTGTGTTGTACCGGTACCAGTACGGAGGATCGACGAACGACTCGGCGTACGACAACTTGAGGTCGAACTCGTCGACCGGGCGCGCGATCAACGCCACCCGAGGGCTCAGGTCGAGGACCTGCGGTTGCTCCGCGAACGGCGCGAGATCCCGGCGCACCTTGTAGTCCATCCGCGCGCCCGCGTTGACCAGGAACCACTTGCCGAGGTCCTGCTTGACCTGCACGAACCCGGAGTAGGTCTGCTCGCTCCCGGTGCGCAGCACCTGCTCGCCGTCGTAGTACACGTACGAGCCCCACACGCCGTCGAGCGACGTCATCGCGATCGAGTCCTTGACCGTCATCTGCTCGACCTGCGCGCCGAGCAGCGCGGAGCCGCTGCCGATCGGCGACCGCCACTCGGCCGACAGCTGCGCGATGCCGCCCACGTCCCAGTCCTGCCACCCGAGGTTCAGCGTCGACGCGTAGCCGGTCCCGAGCTCGCCGTAGATCTCGTTCGTGTCGTAGTAGGTGACGAACTCGGACGACACCGCCTCCGACAGGTCCGGGGTGAACCCGACCTCGAAGTGGTGCGACAAGCTCCCGAGGCCGGGCCCGGTGCCGCGGATCGACGGGATCTGCGCGGGATCGTACACGAGCCCGGTGACCCCGGCGGCGGTGAACGGGTCGGTGTGCTTGCCGTAGCGGCGCTGTCCCGACACGTGGAAGTCGCCGCGGGTCCACCGCAGCCCGAGGTCGTACGACGCCGGGTCCCGGACCCCGCCGATGGTCGCCTGGCCAGCGTGTGGGTCGTCGGCGTAGTCGTTGAGGCGGGAGATGTCCACGTTCTCGCCGGCCGCGTAGGTGCCCTCCGCCCACAGCCGCAGATCCCCGTTCTCGTACCCTTGACCCGCGACCAGCGTGATCCCGCGCTGACCGAAGTTGCCGATCACACCGCGCGCCTTGACCCGATCGAGGTCCTCCCCCGTCCGGGTCACCAGGTTGACCACTGCAGTCAACGCCACGTTCCCGTACACCGAGGACCCCGGGCCGCGGAGCACCTCGATCTGCTGGATGTGGTCCGGGTCGATCGAGATCGAGAAGTCCGGGTTCGCCATGTTGTATGCGCGGCTGTTCAGTCGATGCCCGTCTTCGAGCACCAGGATCTTCTGCTGCGACGACGCGTAGATGCCGCGCATCGCGACGTTCAGCTCGTTGTGATCCTCGACCGCGGTCATGCCCGGCACGAACCGGACGAGCGCCTCCTTGAGGTTGCGCACGCCCGAGTGGCGGATCATGTCCGAGGTGATGACCGTCACCGGCACTGGCGTCTCCTCGATCACCTCCACCGTCTTCGAGGCCGACACGACGGTGAGCGACGCGAGCTGCAGCCGCACCCGTCCGAGGTCGAGCTGGCCGTCCCTCGGCACGTCGACCTCGGCGCTCCAGGTCGCGAACCCGGTCTTCGACACCTCGACCGTCCGCTTCCCGGCCGGCACGCCGTTGATCACGGTCGGGGTGAACCCGCGATCCACCCCGTCGACCCGAACCAGGGCGCCGCGCTGGTCCGCCTCGACCCGGATCGACCCGGTCACCTGGAGCAGCTCGGCCGTGACCGACACCCGGGCGTCCCGCGCGACCTGCACCAGGGTCGGTTGGCTACGGTACCCTTCCTTCGTGTAGAACAGCAGGTGTTGCCCAATCGGCAGCTCTAGCTCACAAGGGGTCTGACAGAGCGCCTCGGAGGACTCGGCGCCGAGCCGCACATCGGCCCCCTCCGGTCCGCCGATCGCCACCTTGCCGGTGATGACCGTCAGCGCACCCGACACCTCGGTGCTGCTGCCGAGCCGGGTCAGGCCGAACGGCTGGCTGGTGAAGTCCTCGTGGCCGTCCGCCTCGAAGATGAACACGTACGTGCCCGGGGTCAGCGCGAACGTCGTCGGGGTGGTCCCGATCGAGCCGAGGTCCTTCCGGTCGATGTACACCCGCGCCCCGACCGGTTCGGAGCTCAGCTCCACCAGCACGACCTTGTCGCGGATCGCCGCCATCGACGCGTCGAGCTCGGCCAGGGGCACCTTCGCGAGCGACTGGGCCAGCGCGTACCACCGGTAGGCCTCGGGGTACTTCTTCATCGCCACGAAGGTGTGCCCGACGTTGCCGGCGGCGGTCGGGTTCGGCGAGAGCCGGTTCGACTCCATGAAGTGCAGCAACGCCTCTTCGTACGCGAACCGATCGTACGCGGCCGCGCCGGCGCGGAAGTGTGCGTCGGCCTCGTCGGCGAGCGACTGCGCCCGCGCGACCGAGCCGAGGTTGCCCACCATCAGCCACAGCCACAGCCACAGCCACCCTGCGAGTCGTCCCACTGTGCCCCCAACCGGTCCGCACATGGTCGTACGGGCAGCGACCCGCTGGGGGGCCGAAACCGGATAGAGAACGGACAACGTTCACTATCCGCGCCAATCCGTGCCATTTCGTTCATCGCGCGACGGTGCACGCGATGTAACGAACCTCACTCCGTCGGAGTAGGCGTAGGAGCGGCTTCGTCGTCGAGCGGCACCGCAGTGACGCCACCGACGACCCAGCGAGAACCCCGATCGCAGGGGTCCACGCGGAACACGGG
>JBEBJC010000841.1:0-4041 GCA_040080105.1 Myxococcota bacterium | reverse complement strand
TGTCGCGCCGGATCGCCGCGCTCGAGCGCCGGATCGGGCACGTGTTGTTCGACCGGACCCGCCGGGGGCTCGCGCCGACCGCGGCTGCGGTCGCGCTCGCGCCGCACGCCGAGGCGATGGACTCGTGCGCGCGGGCGGCGTCGGGCGCGCTCGACGGGCTCGAGCAGGCGCCCGAAGGGGTGGTGCGGTTGGCGGTGCCCGAGGGGTTCGCGGTCGACCTCGTGCCCGCGCTCCTGCCCGAGCTCGCCCGGCGTGCGCCCGCGGTTCGGCTGGAGGTGCTGGCCGACAACCGGCTGGTGGATCTCGGTCGACGCGAGGCCGACCTGGCGCTGCGCGGGGCCCGACCCGAGGGAGGGGACCTGCTGGTCCAGCGCCTGCCCGACGTCCCGCTCGGCCTGTACGCGTCGGCAGGGACCGTCGCAGGGTTGCCGGCCGGCGCCACGCTGCGCGACGTGGAGCTGGTGCAGTACACCGCCGAGCTGGCTCACCTGCCCACCCACACCTGGGTCGAGCGGGCGCTCGACGGGCGGCGACCCGCGCTGACCTCGAACAGCTTCCTCGCGCTGCGGGCAGCGGTCGCCGCCGGCACCGGCGCGATCGTGTTGCCCTCGCTGCAGGCGCTGTGGTCCGGGCTGGTGGAGGTGCCGGTGCCGATCGACCCGCCCCTGCCCGCGACCCAGTGGTTCCTGGTGGTGCCCCGGCCGCTGCGCGCGGTGCCCCGGGTGGCGGTGGTGGTGCAGCTGGTTCAGGACGCGGTCCACGCGGCGTGTGTCGCGCGGGTGTGGCCTCCGCCCGGGTTCGCGCGGGGGCCGCGGTAGGCGGACAAATTTGGGCCTTGTCGTCGGGTACGAACTGAGGGTGCGGATCCTCCATACCAGCGACTGGCACCTCGGGCGCACCCTCCACGGGTACTCCCGCCACCTCGAACACCAGCAGCTCGTCGACGAGCTGGTCGACGTCGCGGCCGACGTGGACCTGGTGATCGTCTCGGGCGACGTGTTCGAGAACGCGAACCCACCGATCGAGGCCGAGGAGCTGTTCTTCGACGCGCTCGCCCGGCTGTCCGGCGGCGGGAAGCGCGCGGTGGTGGTGATCGCGGGCAACCACGACTCGCCCGACCGGCTCACCGCCGCGTCACCGCTCGCGGTGCGGCACGGGGCGTGGATCTTCGGCCGCCCCGCAGACGTGCCGCTGTCCGGCGCGCCGATCCCGTCGTCGGGCGGGCCGTCGCTGTTGAAGCTCGATCTCCCCGCCGGGCGGGTAGTGGTGGCGGCGGTGCCGTACCCGAGTGAGGCGCGGCTCCGGCAGTCGCTGTCGCCGTCCCTCGACGAGCGCGACCTCCAGGCGGCGTACAACCGCCGGATCGGGGAGCTGTTCGCCGAGCTCGCCCAGTCGTTCGAGCCGGGCGCAGTGAACCTCGCGACCAGCCACCTCGCGGTGCGGTCGTGTATGCCGTCCGGCTCGGAGCGGGTGCTGATCGGCGGAGCGTGGCAGGTCGACGGCTCGGTTTTCCCGGCGTCGGCGCAGTACGTGGCGCTCGGCCACCTGCACCTCCAGCAGCCCGTGCCCGACGCGCCGACCGCGGTGCACTACGCGGGCTCCCCGCTGGCGCTGCGGTTCTCCGAGAACGAGTTCCCCCGGGCCCACCTGCTGATCGAGGTCGAGCCGGGCGGGCCGGCCCGGGTCACGCCGGTGCCGGTGCGGGCGGGCCGGGCGCTGGTCACGTGGGAGGTGAACGGCATCCCCGAGCTCGAGCAGCGGATCGCCGCCGGGGAGCACGCGGGCGCGTTCGTCGACCTGTCGCTCCGGGTCGATGCCCGGCTCACCCACGCGGAGATGGCGAGGATCAAGCGGATGGGGCGGGACTTCGTGCGGGTGCGGGCGATCCTGCCCGAGGCGGTGGTCACCCGGCTCCCCGAGGCCAGCACCCGGAGGGACCTGCCGTTGTCCGAGCTGTTCGGCGCGTTCTATCGGGACCAGACCGGCAACGAGCCCGCGCCGGAGCTGACCGAGCTGCTGCTCGACCTGGTCGAGGGCGAGGCGCGCCCGCGCCGCGCGGTGGGGTAGGCCGTGCGACCGCTCGAGCTCACCATCACTGGGCTGCACTCGTACCGCGAGCCCGTCACCGTCGACTTCGAGTCGCTCGGGCGGTTCGGGCTGTTCGGGATCTTCGGCAAGATCGGCAGCGGCAAGAGCACCCTGCTCGACGGGATCACCCTCGCGCTGTACGGCCTCGTCGACCGGGTCGCCACCCGGTCGCGGCGGGGGCTGGTGAACCTCGGCTCCGACCGGTGTGAGGTGCGCCTCCGGTTCGCGGTCGACTCGGCCGGAGGGCGCACCGAGGTGTACGAGGTGCACCGGGCGTACCGCGAGGTCGACGGGGTGGCCCAGCGGGTCGCGTCGCGGCTCACCCGGGTCAGCGCGGGGCGCGAGGCGGCGCGCCTGGTGATCGCGGAGAAGGAGGCGGAGGTCACCTCCGCGGTCACCGAGATCGTCGGGCTCGGCGCCGAGGACTTCATGCGCGCGGTGGTGTTGCCGCAGGGGCGGTTCGCCCAGCTGCTGCACCTCAAGGGGCAGGAGCGGCGCCAGATGTTGCAGCGGATCTTCCGCCTGCAGGCCTACGGCGAGACGCTACGCAAGCAGGTCCGCGACCGGCTCGAGGCCACCCGCGGGTCCCTCGCCGCGGTCCGGGGCGAGCTCGTGGGCCTGGGCGACGCGTCGGCCCCGGTGGTGCGGGCCGCCGAGCAGGTGGCGATCGACGCGCGCGCCGCCCGCAACGAGTCGGAGCGCGCCCTCGCCGAGGCCACCCAGGTACACGGCGCGGCGGAGCGGGCGCGCGAGCTGTGGCATCGGGCCACGGCGGCCCGGTCGGAGCTCGATCAGCACCTGGTGTCGGCCGCGGTCCAGGCGGCGCGGCTCGCGCGGGTCGAGGTGGCCGACCAGCTCCGCCCGCTGGTGGGGCCGGTGCGGCGGTGGCAGGCCGCGGCGGAGGCGGCGCTGGCGGCCCACCAGGCGCTCGCGGTGGCCGAGGCCGGCGCGGCGGCGGCGGCTGCCGAGGAGCAGGTGGCGCGGGCCGAGGTCGAGCAGGTCCGGTCGGCCCGGGCCGAGCGCGAACCCGGGCTGCGTCGGCTGTTGGTGCGGCTCGAGCAGGTCGAGCAGTGGCAGGCCGAGCTCGGGTCGGAGCGAGAGCGGAGCCAGGTCGCCGCGGCGGAGTCCGCGGAGGCGCAGGTCGCGGCGGCCGAGGCGGTGTCCGCGTTGGCCGAAGGGCGGGTCCGCTCGGCCGAGCTCGACGCTGAGCGGCGGCGGCTGCGGCGCGAGTACAACAAGGTTCGGGTCGCGGCCGAGGAGCGGGAGACCGTGCTCCGGGCGTCTCGGGCGGCCGATCGGATCCACGCCGCGCGCCGGCGGTCGGAGGAGGCCCACGCCGCGGAGGACGAAGCGCGGGCGGAGGTCGCGCGGCGCGAGCTCGAGCAGGCGGCGGTCGAGGCGGCTCGAGACAGGGCGGCGGCCCGGCACGCGGCGGCCGAGCAGGCGCTGGCGGCGGCCGAGGCGTCCGGCGGGTGGATTGCGGAGCCCGAGCGCGCTCGGGTGGTCGAGCAGGCGGCGGAGTCCGAGCGGTGGGTGGCGCTCGCGGCGAGCCACCGCGAGGCCCTGGTCGAGGTCGGCGCGGCAGCGGCGGCGGCGCACACCGCGCGGGCGGCGGCCGAGCTCGCGCTCGCCTCCGCGACCGACGAGCGGGCGGCGGCCGACCAGGTGCTCCGCGGGGCCATCCAGGCGCTCACCCGGGCAGAGGCCGCGCTCGAGGCCGCGCGCGACCAGGCGGCTGCGGCGGCCCTCGCGCGGGCGCTCGAGTCCGGGGTGCCGTGCGCGGTGTGTGGCTCGCCGCACCACCCCGCGCCCGCGACCGAGCCGGGCGAGCTCCCGACCGGCCCGGTCGAGGCCCACCGGGCCGGGCGAGAGAAGGCGACCCGGCGGCAGGAGGCCGCGATCGCGGAGCTCGGGCGCGCCGCGGCCGCGCTGGAGGCGGCGCGGGCGACCGAG
>JBEBJC010000840.1:0-4043 GCA_040080105.1 Myxococcota bacterium | reverse complement strand
CCGCCCGCTGGGCGCGTGGGAGCAGTGGGTCGCGCCCCACCTGTGACTACCGCTCGACCCGCACCCCCGCGGTGAGCTGCCGCGGCGCGCCCGGGCGGGCGCCGAACGGGCGCCACGACTCGAGCGTGACCACGTCGAACAGGTTCGTGACCCCGAGGGTGATCGCCACCGCGTCGGTCGGCGACACCCGCGACACCAGGTCGACCACCACGGCGCCGGGGACCTCGGGGGTCCCGTCGTCACTCGCGGTGTCCCACATCGGCCCTCGGCCGGTCGCCGCGAGGGCCACGCCCACCCGCGGGTGTTCGAGCCCGACATTCACCGCCCCCTGGTGCGTAGGGACGTACGGCAGGCGCTCCCCGGGCTCCACCGCGCCCCACTGGGGGTACTCCGACACGAACCCGGTGCGGAACCGCGCGTCGGTGAAGGTCCAGGTCGCGCCGACCCCGAGCGCGAAGCCCCCGGGCAGCAGCCACTCGTACGCCGCGAGCGCCTCGAGCCCGCCCACCCGGGCCGCGCCGCCGTTGAACTGCTGGTCGAGCTGGGCGTCCGAGCAGCCCCCGGACAGCGTGCACTGGCCCACGATGTTCCGGTAGTCGCTCACGAACCCGACCAGCTCGGCGTGCGCGGACCCTTGCCCCGCGCGCGCTCCGAGCTCGCCGTTCCACGCGGTCTCGGGCAACGTGTCTGGCGCGCTGCCCGGGGCGACCGGCGAGAACCCCCGATGGACCCCGGCGAACAGATCGAGCCACGGCGACGGTCCGACGAGGGCGCCGAGCCCTGGCAGGCCGACCACCCGGGTCTCCGGGTCGACCGGGCCGGTGGTGGTGGTCCCGCTCGCGGTGCGGATCACCTCGAGCCGCGCCCCGGGCAGCAGGTGGACCGGGCCCGCCGACAGGTCGTCCGACGCCCACAGCGCCAGCGCGAGGGCCGAGGTGTGTGCGTCGAGGGTCGTCGTGGTGGGGCCTCCGGTCGGCGACGGCGCTCCGCCGGTCATCGCGAACGGATCTTCGGTGTGGATCCGCACCACGTCGTCGGCGTGGAGCCGAACCCCGGCGACGGCCTCGCTGCGCACCCGGTCGCCGCCCGCGCACCACCGCGCCTCCGCCGTCGCGCCGCCGGCGTGGAACGTCCGGTCGTTGGTCCCGATCTGCAGCGCCTGGTCGGCGGTCGCGCTGTCGGCTTCCCCCTCGAGGATCGCCTGGTACACCGCCGACTGCCCATCGCCGCCGAGCAGCAGGAGGTCGTGCAGGTCGGGCCCGCCGGCGAACCCGTTCAGCTTCGTCCACCTCCGCGCGAGCCACTGGTGGTAGCCCACCGCGGTCACGTCGACCGGACCGAGGTCGATCGCGGTCGACAGCCGCTCCTCGGTGTGGAGCCACGCCATCTGGTCGAGCGACGAGGCCGCGTACCGCCGGTACGGGGTGGCGTCGAAGTCCCCTGCGGACAGGCCGAGGTACGTCTCGGACGACCGCTCCCGCCCGACCCCGACCGCCAACACGGTCCGGTCGAACCCGAGCTTCAACAGCGCGTCTTGGCGCGAGAACCCGGTCGGACCGCCGCCGTCGAGGGTCTTGAACCCGTTCGAGCTGCGGTGCGCGCCCTCGATCGACCACCCGAGCCGCCCGGTGGTGGCGCCGGTCCACCCGTGCGCCGAGGTGGTGGTGAACCGCCCGAGCTCGGCCTCCACCCCGCCGTGCAGCGCGTCCGGGATCGGGCGGGTGCGGAGGTTCACCGCCCCTCCGATCGTCTGCGGACCGAACCGGATCGAGGCCGGCCCCTTGAACACCTCCACCCCGACGATCCGGTCCATCAGCGGGAAGTAGTACGCGGCGGGCGCGGCGTACGGCGCGGGCGCGAGCGGCACGCCGTCCTGCATCAGCGACACCTTGGCGCTGCGGTCGCTGTTCCCGCCGCGCATCCCGATGTTCGGACGGAGCCCGAACCCGTCCTCGCCGCGGACGTACACCCCGGGGATCTTCGCGAGCACCTTCTGCACGTCGTCGTACGAGAACCGCTCGAGCTCGGCCTCGTCGACCACGTGCGCGGAGCCGGCGACCCGCGGGATCCCGTCCACCCCGACCACCACGATCTCGTACGGGTCCTGCTCCTCCTCGACGGCGGGGGGCGGCTCGGCGCGCGCGCCGCCCGGCCACAACACCGCGAGCCACCCCCACCGCCCGAGCCCGACCCGCGCCGCGGCGCCCACGGGATCGAGCAACGCCGACCCGAGCGAGTCCCCGTGGTTCCGCTCCCCTGCCGGCAGCCCGAACCGAGGCGGCGTGGGCCCGGCCAGCGCGAGGGTCCCGGTCCACCGGTCCCAACACGCGAGCCAGGTGCCGAGGTTCCGCAGGCCAGGTTCGTCGCCGTGGTGCAGCTGGTGCTGCGCCGGCGACAGGAGCCACCGCTCGACCATCGGGGGGAACCGGAGCCACACGTGGCTGTGCCGCAGGTTGCCGGTGGCCACGTTCGCCACCAGCCCGAGGCCGTGCACCCCGAGCACGGTCCACTCGGTGGCCGCGCCGCGGAACAGCCAGAACGCGAGCCCGGCCAACGTGCCGGAGACCACGACCCCGCGCAGCTCGTACAGCCACCCCTCGATCGGGTGCACCCGGTGGAACGTGAGCGGGGTGAGGACCTCGGCCGAGTGGTGCAGCTGGTGCAGCTGCCACAGGGTCGGGCTGGTGTGCATCCACCGGTGCAGCGCCCACCGGCTCGCGTCCCACGCGACGAACAGGGTGAGCGTGTACCCGATCGACAGCGCGAGCCACGGCACCGCCGGGGTCGACAGCACCCCGAACGTGTGGTCGAGCGCGAGCGACAGGGCGCGGGCCCACCCGAGCGCCGCGCCCGCGCCGAGGCCGCGGGTGATCCACGCCAGCAGCTGCCGGGTGGCGAGCAGCGCCAGGTCGAGCCGCGCCGAGGGGTGCGCCCACAGGCGCAGCCCGAGCGCCCCGACGAGGTCCCGACCGCCGTGCCACCCGATCGCGACGACCGCGAACGCCACCAGCCCGGGCCAGAACGTGCGGCTGCCGGGATCGAGGAACGGCGCGAGGGCGACCTCAATCATTGTCGCCGGCGGCCTCCGCCGGGACGGTGAGCGCGAGCGTGGTCGCCACGTCCGACTCGAGCAGGTCCCCGAGCGCGGCCACCGCGTCGTGCAGCGCGACCGCCGGCGTCGGGTCGGTGGTCGCCGCCGCGTCGACCGGCACGGTCAGGGCGGCGGCGGCAGCGTCGGCCGCGTCGGTGGCGGCGAGGACCTCGTCGGCGAGCTCCGGCCGGCCGACCGCCGCCAGCAGGTCGTCCATCCCCTCCCCGCCGCCGCCGGTGAACAGCGCGCGGAACCCCCGGAGGTTGGCGGCGACCCACCGGTGCGACAACCCGGCGATCGGGCTCTCGACCTCGTCGAGGCACGCCTCGCCCACACAGTCGGCGAGGCCCAGCGGCCGCCCGAGCTTCCGGTCCCGCACCGAGGATTCGACGTAGAACAGCGCGTCGAACACCGCGTCCAGCGCTTGCTGTTGCCCGTCGTACGGCGCGGTCCCGGCGGCGAGCGCGGCGCCGAACCCGCGCTCGGCCCACCGAGCCACCAGCGCGTCGACCGTGTCGGCCACGCCGCCCGCCACCACCACCGCGTAGTCGGCGCGGCGCTGCTGCACCCCGTCGAGCCCGAGCGCGTCCCACGAGCCTGCGGCGGCGATGTCGACCTGCGGCGGGCAGCCGTGCTCGCCCGGCGCCGAGAACAGCAGCACCTCCAGCGCGTCGAGCCCGTAAACGGTGACCAGGTTGTCGGTGAAGAACCCGGCGCCGGCCCAGGTCCCGTAAACGGTCTCCTGGTCGACCCGACACGCGTTCACCGTGGGCCACGAGTAGATCGCGTCGCGCAGGTCCTCGCCGCCCACCGTGGTCAGCGACGAGCCCGCCGGGCCGAGCTGCATCACCTCGACTTCCTGCCACCGGTCCATCACCCGGGTCCACTGGTCGGCGGCCGCCGCGCGGGCGGCGTCGGCGTCGGCGTCCTCTGCGGCGGACCACGCCTCACA
>JBEBJC010000047.1:0-17720 GCA_040080105.1 Myxococcota bacterium | reverse complement strand
GCGGGGTTCCCCCGTACTTGCCCAGCCCGAACGACCGGTCGCCGCCCACCATCACCACCGCCCCGCCCCCCTGCACGTACTTCTGCAGGTTCTCGAGCAAGATCCGTGAGTTGACCTGGAAGTACGGGGCGTAGTCGAAGTTCTGGAACACGACCACATCGAACGTCCACAGGTCCTCGTCGAACAGCCGCTCGTACGGGAACTGGATCAGCGACAGCTCCCGGTCGGAGTACTCGGACGCGAGATCGCGCTGGGTGCGGAGGATGAAGAAGCTGACCAGCTGGATGCTGGGGTCGTCCTTGAGGAACCGCCGGAGGAACTTCACGTCCCACGACGGCGAGCCGGCGACCTGCAGCACGCGGATCCGGTCGCGCACCACCTTCACCACCACCGGCATCGTGTTGTTGGCCGGCACCGCGTCGCCCTCGTACACCGGGACGTTCACCGCGTACGCGAACCGCCCGGCGTCCTCCGCCACCACCTCGAACCGGACCGTGCCGCGGCCTTGCCCGTCGAGCACCACCCGCTGCTCGGTGACGGTGCCGCCGTCGCGCGACAGGGTGACCGGGACCGACCGGTTCGCGAACCCGACCCCCGACAGCTCGGCGGTGATCGCGAACGGCGAGCGGATGAACGCGTAGCCGCCGGTGTCGATCGACTGCACCGACAGGTCGCGCAGGTCGGCGATGGCGCCCACCTGGAACACGGTGAGCGGCCCGGCGAGCTCGGGGGGCGCGGGGGCATCCTCGGCGCGGAACCGCCGGCGGAGCAGCCCCCGATCGAGGCCGTCGGTGACCAGCACGATGCCCGCGAGCTTCTCGCCCGCGACCCGCTCCGACAGCGCGTCGAGCGCGCCTTCGAGGTCGGTCCCGGGCAGGTCGTACACCTCGGGCTTGCCGACGAGCAGGTCGTCGCCGAAGTGGAACACGTCCACCGCCGGAACCTCGGCCGCGACGTGCTCGAGCACCGCTGCGACCTGCGCCGACCGGGGGACGCCGTCCTCCTGGACCCCCATCGAGCGGCTGGCGTCGACCAGCACCACCACTCGCCCCGGCTCGGTCCGGCCCTCCTCCTCGACCCACACCGGCCCCGCGAGGGCCACCACCAGCCCGGCGAGGGCCAGCGCCCACGCGGACAGCTCGGCGCCGCGCGCGGCAGCCCCCCGCCGCCCCACGATCGCCGCCGCGAACCCCAGGGCCGCCGCGGCTCCCGCCAGCACCACCACCCAGTCGGGCGCGGTGAACTGCAACCCTCCCGCCGCGCCGAGGGTGCCCGCCAGCCAGAAGTCCGTCACTCGAGCCGCCCCTCTTTCATCAGCTGCCGCACGTGGGCCTGGTCCTTCTTGTAGTTCGAGGTGAGCGCGTACAACACGAGGTTGATCCCGAGCTTCACCGCCTCGCGCCGCTGCTCCTCGCCGCCGGGCACACACGGGTGGACGCTGCGGCCGTCGGCGCCCCGGTCGAGCGCGCCGGACAGGTCGTTGCGCGAGTACACCAGCGGGGTCGAGTTGTCGGAGGTGACCCCCTCGAGGAAGTCGAACCGGTCGACGCGTCCCAATGGTTCTTTCAGCAGGAAGAAGCTTCGGAACACGCTGTGATCGGTCGGGAGCGGCCCGAGCGGGCGGGTCGGGTAGAGGCGGTTCACCAGGTCGCGGGCCGAGGCGTCGAACGGCGATCGGTCGGAGCCGGTGGTGTCGTCGATCAGCAGGAACCCGCCGTACGACAGGTACCGCGAAAGCTGCTCCAGCGCTGCGTCGGACGGCACGGCGAACGCGCCGTCGCCGACGAGCACCGAGAAGGGGTGCTCGAACAGCGCCGGGTCCTCGGGGGGCAACCGCACCGTGCGCGGCTCGCACTCGACCGAGGTCGTGCCCGCGATCTCGTACAGCAGCCGCTTCCACGCCCCCGGGCGCGACAAGGTCCCGGCGCCGAGGTCGATCTCGCACAGGTCGACCCGGCTCGTCGCGCCGAACGCGAACGCGCGGCTCGCCACCAGGCCCGAGGCCCCCACCAACAACCCACGCCGACTCGGTCCGGTCACGCCGACCCCCGCACGGCGATCAACGCCGAGACCACGAACGCGAACAGGGCGAGGCCGAGCAGGGGCTTCGCCAGGTCGATCTGCCGTCGGAGCAGCTCCGGAGCGAGCTCGGTCTCGACCGCGGCCACCGAGCCGTACGGCCGGACGTCGCTCTCGACCGGGTCGGTGTTCACCGCGACCCACGCGAGCGGGGTCGCCCCTTCGAGCTCGAGCCGGTACGCGCCCGGCCGCTCCGGGGTGAACACGAGCCGGGTGCCGTCGACGCGCGACCGCACGACGCCGCCGTCGGGCCCGATCACGTCCGGCTGGATCGCGAGGTCCGGGAGCTCGACCTCGACGAGCTGCCCGACGATCCCGTCCAACCGGGCCGCCCCCGCCGCCGACTCGCCGCCGAGCCACCCCACCAGGCGCTGGATCAGGGGCATGTACACCGACTGCAGCGGGAGGTTCGTCCACCCGAGGTCGAAGGTGCCGGTCCACACGATCACCCGCCCGGCGCCGATCTTCCGCTCGACCATCGCCGGCATCCCGTTGTCGTAGGTCAACAGGGTGGTGATCTCGTCCGGCACGTCGGTGAACGGCTCGAACGTCAGCACCGTGTGGCTCCGGATCCGGCCGAACGAGGCGCGGCCGGCCCGGCGGAACGGCGCGAACAGCGGCTGCTCCACGTCCGGCAGGGTGACCGGCACCCCCGCCTCCTGGGGGTCGGCGATCGACCGCGACGAGCGGAGCTCGGCCGGCAGCAGGCTCGCGAGCG
The DNA here is from genome assembly GCA_040080105.1 of Myxococcota bacterium. Lineage (GTDB taxonomy): Bacteria > Myxococcota_A > UBA796 > UBA796 > JACKER01. Next base: position 14,923 of record JBEBJC010000047.1, on the reverse strand, counting down.
CGGCGTTGTACCGCTCGGCCGTGACCTGGTCCCCGCCCGAGATCACCAGGTTCCCTCCCCCGCGCACGAACTCGACCAGCCGCGGACCGAACGGGCGCGGGTCGGGGACGTTCGCCAGGAACACGACCCGGTGCTGCTCGGGGTCGAGGTTGGTCAGCCCGAGCGGCGGGGTCACGTCGAGCGACACGCCCGAGTGGGCCCCCCACGGCGCGAGCGCCTTCTCGAGGAAGTACACCTCGGACCGGATCGGCGTGTCGCCGGGGTCGCCGTCGATCACCAGCACCCGAGAGGCGCCGACCCGCGGCAAGTGGAAGTACCGGGCGTCGTCGAGCTGCAGATCGGGGTCGTCGCACTTCACCTCGCCGACGCCGCCCTGGGCCTCGGCCGGCACGGTGATCCGCTCCTCGGCCTCTCCGAGGGGCGGCAGATCGACGAAGATCGGGATGCGGGCGCCGTCCGGGAGCGTGACCTCACACGGGATCTCGATCGGCGCGGGGCCGTAGTTCGCCACCCGCACGGTGACCGTCCCGCCTTCGAGGCCGTCGCCGTACTTCGCGCTGGTCACCGCCACGTTCCGGGGAGGCTCGCCGGCGATCCGGTGCGGGACGATCGCCGAGCCCGCCGCTACCAACCGCGCGATCTCACTCTCCGCCTCCGACACGATCCGCGGCCCGGCCTCGTCGGAGTACAACACGACCTCCCCGGGCTCCCCCGCCAGCAGCCGGCGCGCCTCGAGCAGCGCCTCGCGCAGGTTGCTGGTCCCCGACGAGGGCTCCACCGCGTCGATCTGCGCCGCCACCCGCTCGACGTCGGTGGTGAGCGCCGAGGTGAGCCGGGTGGCCTGATCGTCGAACGCGACGAGGCCGATCAGGATCCCGGGAGGCAGCGCCCGGACCTGCTCACCCGCCTGCTCCCGGGCGCGCTGCAGCAGCGTCTCGCCCCCGTCCTGCGCCGACATCGACAGCGAGCGGTCGATCACCAGGACCACCCGCCCCGACCCGCCGATGTCGGGCGTGCCCCCGAGCACCGACAGCTCGGGTCCGGCGACCGCGCCCACCACCGCCAGGATCGCGAGGGTGCGGAGGAGGAGCAGCAGCGGGTCCTTCACCCGCCGTCGCCGCCGCAGGCGCTTGACCACCCGCTCGAGCAGCAACATCGCGCCGAACGCCTCGCGGTCGCGCGGGATCTGGCGCGACAGGTGCGCCACCAGCGGCAGCGCGGCGAGCGCGGCGAGGGCGAGGGCGGCGGGGGCGAGCAAGCCGAACGTCACGGAGGCTCCACCGCGAGCGGGCTGTCGCCGATCGCCGATCGGAGCACCAGGTCCATCGGCAGATCGGTCGGCACCGGGAGGTACCGGCCCCCGTACCGCACCACCCCGGCGCGGACCTCTTCGACGTACTCCCGCACCACCTCGACGAACGCGGCCGACGCGCCCGACGGGTCGACCGGCAGCGCCTCGCCGCCCTCGGGGCTGAAGAACAGCACCGGCCGGTCGAACGCGAGCGTCCACTCCCGCCGGTCGTACACGTGGAACAGCCGGAGGTCGGTGCCGCGGCGGGCGAACGCGCCGAGCGCCGGCAGCCACTTGCCGGGCTCCTCCATCCCGTCGGTGATCAGGCCGACCCACGACCGACGCCGGGTGCGGGCCCCGACCCGGGTGAGCGCGGGCAACAGCTCGGCTCGCCCCCCCGGGCGCGCGATCGCGAGCTGGTGGAACAGCGTCTGCAGGTGGTTCCTCCCGCCGCGGGGTGGCAAGGAGCGGAAGTTGGTGCCGGCGCCCGCCACGAGCTCGAGCCCGACCGGCTCGCCGTGCATGTGCAGGAAGTACAACAACGTGGCGGCCAGGGTGATCGCGTAGCCGGCCTTGGTGCCCTCGAGGTCCGGCAGCCCGCCGTGGCTCGCCCGGTCACCGGTCGACAGGTCGCCCGACAGATCGAGCACCACGGTGCACGGGAGCTCGGTCTCGGTCTCGAACCGCTTCACGACGTGCTTGTCGGTGCGGCCCCACACCCGCCAGTCGAGGCCGCGCAGGTCCATCCCGGGCTGGTACTCCTGGTAGTCGGCGAACTCGATCGCCTGCCCGACTCGGCGCGAGCGGTGCTCGCCGGTGAGGAGGGCGGCGGTGAGCATCCGCGCCCGCAGGTGCAGGTGACGAACGCGCGCCAACACGGCGGAGTCCCAGACGAGCTCGGCCATGGATCAGCCGACCTCTTCCACGATCCCCGCGACCACCCGATCCACGTCGACCCCCGCCGCTTCGGCCTCGAAGTTCAGCAGCACCCGGTGCCGCAGCACCGCCGGCGCGACCGCGCGCACGTCCTCGGCGGTGGGGACCTCGTGCCCGCGCAGGGCCGCCCAAGTGCGCGCCCCGACCGCGAGGAACTGCGACGCGCGCGGGCCGGCGCCCCACCGGATCCACCGGGTGGCGTCGAGGCCCGAGCCCGGCCGGGTCGCGGTGGCGAGCCGCACGCAGTACTTCACCACGTCGGGGTTCGCCGGCAGCCGCCGGAGCAGCTGCTGGAACGCCACCAGGTCGGCGCCGCTCAGCACCTGGCGCGCGCGGGGGGCGAGCCCCACCGTGGTCCTGCGGACGATCTCCTCCTCCTCGGCCACCGTGGGGTACCCCACCGGCACCGAGAACATGAACCGGTCCTGCTGGGCCTCGGGCAGGGGGTAGGTCCCCTCCTGCTCGATCGGGTTCTGGGTCGCGAACACCAAGAACGGGGCCTCGAGCTTGAACGTGCGCCCCGAAGCGGTGACGGCGCGCTCCTGCATCGCCTGCAGCAGGGCCGCCTGGGTCTTGGGCGGCGTCCGGTTGATCTCGTCGGCCAGCAGCAGGTTGGTGAACACCGGCCCGCGGACGAACCGCAGCTCGCGCTTGCCCGTGGTCCGATCCTCCTCGAGCACGTCGGTACCGGTGATGTCGGACGGCATCAGATCCGGCGTGAACTGGATCCGGCCGAACGCCGCCCCCACGGCCTCCGCGAGGGTGTGCACCAGCAGGGTCTTCGCGAGGCCGGGCACGCCGACGAACAGGCAGTGCCCGTCCGAGAACAGCGCGCACAACATCCGATCGACCACCTCGGTCTGACCGACCACCACCTCTCCGATCGAAGCCAACAAGGCCTCGCGGGTGGGGGCCAGGCGCTCGAACAGCGCCACGTCGTCCATCGTCTCTCCCTGTGGTTCACAGCGCTTCGGTGACGGCCTTCTCGAGCCGGTCGAGCCCCTCGCTGCTCGCGCCCGACACCACCTCGCGCACCTTCCCGTCTCGACCGATCACGAACACCGTCGGCAGCGCCGACACCTCGTACACGGAATTGGCCCGGCCGCCAGGGTCGAGCACGATCGGGTACGACACGGGGCTGCGGGCCAGGTGCGCCCGGACCTTCCCGGCGGCCTCCGACGTGACCCCCACCACCTCGAGCCCTTCCTGGTGGTGCGCGCGGTACATCGCGTCGAGCCGCGGCATGATCTGCTTACACGGGCCGCACCAGGTGGCCCAGAAGTCCACCACCACGACCTTGCCGGCGAAGTCGGCCGACGAGATCGGCGCGCCGTCGAGCCCGACCACGGTGAACGGTCGCGCGTCCTCGCCGATCCAGTCCCCGTAGGGATCGGCCTTCGGGGCCGATCCTCGCGGGCCCTGTTCGTCCCGCCGCGTGGGCAGCTCGTACTCCCCTTCGCGGGTGTGGATCGGTGGCCGCTCGATCGCCTCCCCACCTTCGGCGCGGATCTTGAGGTACCCCTCGCGCAGCGCCGCGTCGGCGGTGCGCCCGAGCTTGTGGTCCAGGTCGATCAGCATCTGTTGGACCTCGGCGTCGAACGGATGGATCGACGCGGCGCGCGCCAGGGCCGCCTGCGCCGGGACGAACTCGCCGAGTTGGATCAGCACCTCGCCGAGTGTCTTGTGGGTCAGCGCGAACTCGGGGTAGTCCTCGAGGCTCTGATCCAGCGCGGCGCGCGCGTCGACCAGCCGGCCGAGCGCCAGCTGCGCCGCGGCGATCCGGTTCGACAGCAGAGGCGACGGAGGCTCGTCGTCCGGGGTGGCCTTTCGGTACTCGACCAGCGCCGCCTCGACCTCCCCGGCCTCGCGCAGGATGTCGCCCAGCTTGAGGAACCCGGCCAGGTCCTGCCGGTCGGCGAGCACCGGATCGGTGGCCAGATCGTCGCCGCCCTCGAGCACGGTGGGCAGCTCCTCGAGCTGCTTCTCCACCAGCCCGCGCGTCTCGAGCCACGCCTTCCACCCGGTCTCGAGCGCGGCGAAGTCGGCGGCGCCGGCCTCGGTCGCCAACGCGACCCGCGGATCCTCTCCGGCCTGCACCCGCGGGAGCACCCGCTGCAGCACGTCCTGCCCGCCGCGCTCGAAGCAGTACTGCACCAGGGTGGCCAGCTGCCCGTAGGCCAGCGCGGCGCGCTCCGCGGTGGGCAACTTCGCGAGGGACGGGTGCATCTCCTCGAACGACACGAGGTCGTCCTTGCGCAGCGCCTCCGCCAGCAAGCCCTCCTGACGGGCCGACAGCCGGAACGGCTCTTGGTCGCCGGCGTCGGCCTGCCAACGGGAGTCGAGGTACTTCGCGATCCCCTCCTGCAGCCACACCGGCGCTCGGTCGTCGGTGTGGTGGGCGACGAGCAGGTGGATGTACTCGTGCGCGATCGTGTCCTGCCACGGGTACCCGCGCGGCAACGCGCGCGGCGACGTGATCAACAGGCGGGACCACTTCGCCAGCCCCACGACCCCGGTGGTCGTCACGTCCTCCCGCAACAGGGAGCTGGCGGCGATGAAGCTGGTCGCGTCGGGGTACAGCTCGACCCGCGCCACGCTCGGCAACGAGCCGCCGAGCAACGGCGCGATGTGGGTGTCGGAGCCGGTGATCGCGCCGAACGCGTCCTCCAGCAGGATCGCGTCGACCCCGGGGCGGAACCGGACCGCGAACTTCCCGCGGGACTCCTCGACCCAGTTCGCGGTGGCGTAGGTGGTGCGCTCGTACAGCGGGAGCTCGTCGAATCGATCCTGGAACCCGGCGTCTACGGCCGACTTCATCGCGTCGAGCGCCTCGGGGTACCGGCCCTGGTAGAACCGGGTGTTCGCGAGGGCGGCCAACACGTCCGGGTCCGTGCTGCGCTCGGACCCGACCAGCGCCCGATCGGCGCACGCGGTGTCGAGCGCGTCGAGGCACGCGCGCACCTGATCGGGCACCCCGGCGAGCGCGACCGACCACCACCCGATCACTGGTGCACCAGCTCGTCGAAGTACCGCTGCTTCAACGCGCGGTACTCTTCGGGCACCTCGCCCTCCATCCCTTCGAGCAGCGCCCGCCGGTACTCCTCCGGGGTCTGGAACTCCTCCCGGTCGGGGATGTCGAGCGTCTGCTGCATCTGGGTGCCGCTGCCGTGCTCGGGCCCGTCCTCGGGCTTGTCGCCGGTCGACTCTCCCCGCATCTCCTGCTGCATCTGCTGGGCTTGCTGCTGCGCCTGCTCGATCGACTCGATCGCCTCGCGCAGCCGCTGCGCCGCCACCCCCTGGGAGCCCTCCGCCTGCATCGGTTGGCCCTGCGAAAGGTCTTCTGCCGCCTGCTGCATCCGCTCGCTCGCGTCGTCGATCGCCTCCCGCATCCCTTGGGGGCGGACCGGGAACTGCTGCTCGAACGCCTCCGAGTTCTCGCTCGCCTGCTGCAGCCGGTTGTCGAGGTCCCGCTGCCGCCCCTCGAGCTCGCGCGCCTTCTGCAACGTCTGCGGATCGACCTGGCGCTCGGCCTGCTCGAGCTGTTCGAGGAGCTGCTCGATCCGATCGAGCTGACCGAACAACCCGCGCAGCTCGCGCACCCCCGGGCCGCTCACCGACCCCTTGGCCCGGATCTGCCCCTCGACCGCGGCTCCGACGGCGCTCCACGCCATCTGCCCCTCCGCGACCGCGGTGCGGGCGCCGCTCACGTCGCGCGCGGCGACCGAGCCCTTCACCTGCTCGGCCTCGTCGACGCCCGCCTCGGCGCGCTCCTTCTCGTAGAACGGGCGGTTCCCGGCGTCGAGCCCGGCGCGGTACCCCGCCGCCGACGTGGTGTGCTGCGCCGACAGCTTCTCGAGCTCGGTCCACAGCGCGGCCATCTGGTCGGCGGAGTCCCGGTCTTCCTTGCGCAGCGCCTGGACCTCGGTCTGCAGAGCCTTCTGCTCCTGCTCGAGCTTCTCGAGCTCCGCCTTCAGGTCCTCGGCTTGCTGATCGAGCTTCTCGCCCTGCTCCGACATCCGGGCCATCTCCTCCTCGATCGCCTTCGACTCGGCGCGGATCTGCTCCGACAGCCGCTCGGCCATCTTGCGCGCGTCGTCGACCCGCCCTTCGGCGATCGCCTTGCGGATCTCCTCCATCAACCGGCGGTTCTCGCTGTCGCGCAGCTCGATCAGCTCGCGCAGCCCGTGGTCCTCCGACAGCCGCTCCGCCGCCTTCTTCAGCTGGTCCATCATCCGCTCGGCCTGATCGAGCCGGGCGAGCATCTCGGCGGTATCGTCGCGATCGAGCGCCTCGGCGAGGTTGTCGGCCGCCCGGGTCAGGTCCTTCGCGCCCTCTTGGATCGCGGCCATCGCGTCGTACCGGAGCAGGTCGTGGTACGCGAGGATCGCGTCTTCGGTGGCGACCACCGCCTCGTCCCGCATCCCTCCGACGATCTCGGCGACCTTGTCCTGGACGATCTCGACCGACTGCGGCTCGAACGACACCTGCGTGTACCGGACGAGCTTCCGGCCAGACTCGAGCACCCGGTCCACGATCGCGCGATCCTGCGAGTTCGGGTCGATCCCTTGCCACAGCCGCTCGACCGCCTCGGACAGCGGATCGTACCGGTCGGACACCACCTCTCCCCACCCGGCGAAGTCCTTCGCCATCGCCCCGGGCGGCCAAGGCTCGGTGAGGAACCGGGCGAGGATCGGGACGAGCTTGGTGAGGAGCTCCTCCCGCCGCTCGTTCTGCCGCCGATCGACCCCGCTCGCGCCGAGCACCACGAGCTCGACCGCGCGCGACTCTCCGCGCTTGCTCCCCGACACGGTGTCGTTGTCCCACGCCACGATCGACAGCCGCACCTTGTCGCCGGGGTTCAGCCCCAGGTCTCGTGGGCTCACCCGCGCGGTGGCGGCGACCTCGGCCTGGCGTCGCTCGGGGCGGAGCAGCACCCGGTCGCCTTCCTTGCCGTCGACCGCCAGGCCGACCCTCCGCACCCCGTAGTCGTCGCGGGCGGTCCACATCAGGGGGACCGACTGGTCCATCGCGACCTCGAGCACCTCGGCCTCACCCGCGTCGAGCACGACGTCCGGGGGCAGGTCGACCTCCGGCGCGATCGCGAAGTCGCGCGACCGCTCGGGCTCGGCCCCTCGGTACAGCAGCAGGTGCCAGTGGCCCTCCTCGGCGCCGACCGAGAACTGGCCGGTCACCGCGCGGCCCTCCGGATCGAGCCGGGCCTCGAGTCGCTCGTCGTACGCCACCAGGCCCGCCGCCTCCGCCGGGTCGGCCGAGCGCGCGGTGACCTCGACCACCGTGCCCGGCGGGGCCGAGACGTCGCCGGTGCCGTTGGGGACGATCTTCTGCGGCAGCCCGGTGTAGTCGGGGTAGGTGTACTTCACCACCAGGTCGCCGACCCGCGCCAGATCTTCGGCGGTGACGGCGCCCACCTCGCCCACCTCGGCCAGCGCGTCGGACCCGGCGAACCAGTAGCGGGCCGTGTCGAGCGGGCCGAGCACGAGCACGAGGATCCACCCGACCGTCCACACCGCGGCTGCGGCCACCGCTGCCCGAACCGCGCGTCCGGCGGGGTGAACCTGCCGCGGCGCGACCCGCGCGACCCCCGCCTGGGCCCGGCTCACGATCAGCCCGAGCAGAGCGTCGCCGCCGGGGACCCCCGACGGCCGACCGGAGGTGTGATGGACCGCGGTGATCAGCCGGCCCCGCAGGTCGGGAGCGAGCTCCTCCACCCGCCGCGCCTGCCGCAGCGGGTCCCCGGCCGGACGCCACCCCACCAGCAGCGGGAGCGCGGTGGTGAACCACCCGCCGATCCCGAGCAGGGCGACTGCCACCAGCGCGGCCGACGGTCGATCGATCCGCGCCGTCGCGGCGACAGCGCCCCACACGATCACCGCGATCAGCAGCGACGCGGTGCGGGCGAGGGTGCGCACCACCAACAGCGCGCGCTCACGCTGGACGAGCGAGCGGACGAACCCCGCGATGCGGGACGGCTGCTCGCTCGGAGCGGGGACTTCGTGGGACAACCGACTCACCTTCTCCGTCAGGGGTAACCCCGGGCACCCCCACGATAGACGCGCGTGACGAGCGGTGACACCCCCCCGATGCGGCGGGCCGTCGATTGACGCCGCGACCACCCCCGGATACTGTACGTCCGTTCACGCAGACACCCGTGCAGGGCCCTGCGTGGGGGAGCCTCCGATGAAGCGAACCGCGGGACCCGAACGCATCACCGCCGACTCGTTGGGGGCGGAGCTGTCGCCCCGCCAGCGAGAGATCCTGGACTTCATCGTGGCCCAGGTCGCGCAGACCGGCGTGGTGCCGTCGTACCGCGAGATCGGCGGGGCGCTCGGCATCGAGTCGACCAACGCGGTGAGCGACCACCTGAAGGCGCTGACCCGCAAGGGGTACATCGAGCGGGTGGGCGAGCCCGGTCGCCCGCGCTCCCTCCGGCTCACCGAGCACACCACCGGCCTCGTCCAAGACGACCAGGTCACGATGGTGCCGATCCTCGGCCGGATCGCGGCGGGCGTGCCGCTGCAGGCGGTCGAGAACTACGAGTCGTCGCTGCGGCTCGACCAGTCGATGTTGCCGCCGGGCGGCAAGGTGTTCGGCCTGGTCGTCACCGGCGACTCGATGATCGAAGACGGCATCCTCGACGGAGACACGCTGTTCGTGCGGCAGAAGGAGGAGGCCCGGGATGGCGAGATCGCGGTGGTGATGGTCGACGGCGACGCCACGGTCAAGCGCGTGTTCCGCGAGGGAGACAAGCTGCGCCTTCAGCCGGCGAACGCGTCGATGGCCCCGATCCTGGTCGATCGGAAGGCGGACGTGAAGGTGATCGGGGTCGCGGTCGGGGTCTGGCGGAAGATCCGCCTCTGAGGGCTCGTCGAACGACGAACTTCTTGGTCCTCGGACTCCGTCCTGCGGAATTCCGTAGGACGGAGGCCGAGGACCGACAATTTCACCGGCGGACGAGGGCGTCCACCAGCGGCCCGAACCGGTCGCAGAACGCGAACGACCGATCCACCGGGGGCGCCCCACGGTCTTCTCGGTGGTCCCGGATCGCGGACTCCAGCTGCTCGACCTCGACCACCACGGCTTCGTCCGGTGACAGAGCGCGCGCGAACCGCAGCTGGTGGTCGTCCACGTGTTCGCCGTGCTCGGGCCGGCGCGGCACCACGATCGGGCGACGACCGAGCGCCCTCGCCTGCAGGAACGACGAGGACCCGGCGTGCAGCACCACCACCCGCGCCTCGCGCAGCAGCGCCTCGAACCGGGCCGGATCCACCACCTCCGGCGCCTCACCCCGCACCGGCACCCGGCTCGGGCCCCGTTGGACCACCAGCGGCTCGCCCAGGTCGTGGGCGATCGCGTCTGCCGCGCGGACCAACCGATCGAACGGCTGGTGGTGGGTGCCGGTGGCCACGAAGATCACCGCACCGCCCCGAGCCACACCCCTCGGGGGTGGAACGCCAGCTGCTCTCGCCGCTGCAGCACGATCAGGTCGGTGAGCGGCGCCACCAGCCGCCCGGTGAGTGAGGGACCGTCGATCCGGTCGTACGGCTCCACGAACACGGTCCGCGCGCCGTGGGCGGCCGCGAGCGCGAAGAACGGGACGGCGACCGCCGCCCCGGTGCTCACCACGACATCGGGCCGGAACCGCGAAAGGACCCGCCGGGCGAGGAGCGTGTTGCGCACGAGGTTCCTGGCGCTGCGGTTCGTGGGGTGCCACGCGTGCACCACCTGCTCCCCCGCCAACATCCCGGCGGCGTCCGGGGTGTCGAACGTGACCCAGGTGCGCTCGTGCGCCGACCACCACGGGCGCATCCACACGAGCTGCTGGAGGTGCCCCCCCGAGCTGGCGACCAGCAGCGCCTTCACTGGGCCACCAGCGGCGCGTACGCTCGCTCGAACGCCGCCGAGCGCACAGCCCACCCGAAGGTCGCCGCGTGGGCGGCCGCGCGGGTCGCCCACCCCGCCTCCATCGGCGCTCCGACCGCCCGCGCGGCGGCGGCCGGGTCGGCGAACGACACGATCCGGGCCACCCCACGGTGTCGGCGGAACGCCGGGATGTCGGACAACACCACCGGGACCCCCGCGGCCATGCCCTCGACCGCGGCGAGCCCGAACCCCTCGTGGCGGGAGGGCAACACCAGGCGATCCGCCCGGCCGAGCGCCTCCAGCAGGTCACCCCCGGTCAACGCGCCGAGGAACCGGATCCGATCGGACACCCCGAGCGCCGTCGCCCGCGAGCACAGCGCGGCCATCAGCCCCGGCGCGCTCTCTGGCCCCACCAGGTCGATCCGCACCGTGCGGTCCGCGTGCGGCAGGGCGTCGACCAGGGCCTCGATCCCCTTGTGCACGTCGATCCGGCCGAGCACCAGCCACCGGCCCGGCTCGGGTCGCCGCACGACCCCCGCGAACCGCTCCACGTCGACCCCGTTCTCCAGCACCGCCCCACGGACCGTCGCCGGGCGGAGCAGGTCCCGGTCGGCCTCCGAGGTGAACCACACCGCGTCGGCCCGACCGAGCGACCAACGGGTGCCGGTCCGCAGCCACGCCGCCTTCACCCACCGGTGGCGCGGGGTGTGGAAGTACCCGCCGTGGGTGGACACGCCGATCGGCGCCCCGACGGCGCGTCGCTGGGCCACCAGCAGGTCGAGCAGGCCGTCGAGGCCGTGGACGTGCACCAGGTCGGCCCCGCGCACCGCGCCCACCAGCCCGCGCGCGAGCGGGTACCGCCGCGGCCCGATCCGCGGCAGCGCCACGACCTCCACCCCGGCGATCGTCGGCTCGAGCCCGGGGTCGACCAACGTGACCACCCGCACCCGGTGCCCCCGGGCGACCTGGGCCCGCGCGAGCCCGCTCACCGCCGCCTCCAGGCCCCCGACCCGAGGGGCGCAGGTTCGGCACACGTGCACCACCGTCAAATCCGGCACAACGCTCCCGCGGGGACCTCGACCGCGCGCTCTCCGAGCCGGACGGCGCGGACCCGGTCCAGCCGGAACACCCGCTCGGCGCCGCGCAGGTGGCAGAACCCCTGGAACTTCGGCAGGCGCAGGAACCACAGGTCGACCTCGCGCTGGGTGAGGCCATCGGGGTCGGTGGTCCCGGCGTAGTCGATCACCACCGAGCGCCGGGTGCGCAGGGCGTCCCTGAGCAGCTGTTGCTGTTGCAGGCGCAGCGGGGAGTTCGGCGCGAGCGCGCCCACCAAGTCGCCGAGCTGGCGCACGGTCAGCGTGCCGTCGGGATCGAGCACGTCGAGCATCCGCGCGAACACCGCGAAGGTGGTTCGGGCGTCCGACAACGCGCGGTGGGTGCCGACGGGGGTCACGCCGAGCTCGCGACACACGTCGTACAGGCCGTTCTTGCGGAACGCGAACAGCCGCCGCGCCATCAGCAACGTGTCGAGAGTGACGGGCGGAGGGAGCACGACCGGGGAACCGTCGAGCTCGCGGTGCAGGAACCCGAGGTCGAAGTCCACGTTGTGCCCCACCACCACCGACGAGCGGATCGCGTGCACCACGTCGCCCGCGATCTCGGCGAACGCCGGGGCGCCGATCAACATCGCGTCGGTGATCCCGGTGCACTGGTGGGCCCCGGCGCTCATCCGGACCCCGGGCCGGACCAGGGTCTGGAACTCGCGCTCCACCGCGCCGCCCCGGCCCTGGACCACCGCGACCTCACACACCCGGTCCCCCCTCGGGGACAGGCCGGTCATCTCGAGATCGATCACCGCGAGCGGCGCGTCGCGCACCCGCCCGTCGAACAGCGCGGCGGTCGACGCCACGGCGGTCACGTCAGCGGCGCGGCGCGTGACGAGCGCCCGGTCGCGGCGCCTGCGGGTTCTGGCCGAACATCGGGGACGGCGTGCGGGTGCCCCGCATCATCATCTGCTGCGCGTAGTCCTCGGGGAAGTACTGGAACCACCCCTCGCCGAACGACTTCGGGTCGACCTTCTGCTTGTTCGCGATCTTGCCCTTCAGCTCCTTGAGCTGGGCGTTGTTCGGCAGCGCCTGGATGCCGGCGTCCACCGCCGCGAGCGCCGCCGCCCGGTCGCCGTCGCGCGCGAGCAGGGTGGACCACACCAGGTAGATCGTCGGGTCTTCCTTCGCCGCTTGGGCCGCGGCGGCGAACCCCTTCCACGCCTCGTCCTTCCGGCCGCGGCGCCAGTCGATCGCGGCGATACACGCGAGCGCGATTCCGTTCCGCCACTTGCCCGACTCGAGCTTCGGCCGCGCGTCGTCGAACTTCAGCTGCAGGTAGTCGATCATCCCGAGCTGCGCGTCGATCTGGCCCTCGAGCAGGAACTGCCACCACTTGTACCGGTCGCGCACGTGGACCAGCTTGGTCTGCGCCTCGTCGATCCGGCGCTGCTGCAGCAGCACCGGCACCCCCGCGAGCTCGATCTGCACCTGCTGCCCGGTGCGGCGGGCGAGCAGGAACATCGCCAGCAGAGCCACCGCCAGCGCGGGCACGATCGCCGCCACCCATCCGAGTCCCGCGGTGATCCCCGCGAACGTGACCAACCCGAGGACCGAAGCGAGCAAGAGGTTGTACATCCCCGCCCCTTAACCCGCCTCCCGCGGTCGCGGCGTGGGCGTGGTACCGTCGCCCGATGTTCACCCCCGAGACCCGGGCCGCCGCGTTCCGTGACGCCCCCCGCCGCCTGCGGGCGCACCGCCCCACCAACGTGCGCGCGCTGCTCACCGCGCTCGCGGCCGAGGCGGACGAGCCCCCGGACTGGTACGGGGCGGGCGGCGCGCTCGAGGTGTTCGAGGCCGAGCTGGCCCAGCGGTTCGACAAGCCCGCCGCGGTGTTCGTCCCGTCGGGCACCCTCGCGCAGCAGGTGATGCTGCGGATCGCGACCGAGCGGGCGGGCTGCCCGACCCTCGGGTTCCACCCGACCTGCCACCTCGAGCTTCACGAGCACCACGGGTACTCGTTCGTCCACGGGATGCGGTCGCGCCTGGTGGGGCAGCGCCACCGCGCGCTCGTCCGCGCCGACCTCGACGCGGTGCGCGAGCCGCTCGGCGCGCTCCTGCTCGAGCTCCCGCAGCGCGAGGTCGGGGGGGAGCTGCCCCCGTGGCACGATCTGGTGGCCCAGGTCCAGTGGGCGCGCGAGCGGGGCGTGTGGGCCCACCTCGACGGGGCGCGGGTGTGGGAGGCGTCCGCGGGCTACGACCGGCCGCTGGACGAGATCGCTGCGCTGTTCGACTCGGTGTACGTCTCGTTCTACAAGGTCCTCGGAGGCATCGCCGGCGCAGCGCTGCTGTCCGACGCCGACACCATCGCCCGGGCGCGGGTGTGGATCGGGCGGCTCGGCGGGAACCTCGTGTCGATGTACCCGATGGTGCTGGCCGCCCGCCGTGGCCTGCGCGACCAGCTCCCGCGGGTGCCGGGCTACCTCCGGCGGGCGAAGGACGTGGCCGAGGTGCTGCGCGGGTTCGCGGGGGTTCGGGTCAAGCCCGATCCGCCGCACACGAACATGATGCACGTGTTCTTCCCGGCCGAGCCCGAGCGGCTGTTGGACGCGAGCGCGGCCACCGCGTTGGAGCGGGGCATCGCGCTGATCACCGCCGCGGTCCCCACCGAGGTCCCCGGGGTGTGCCGGGCCGAGCTCGTGATCGGCGACGCCTCGGACGACCTGACCGATCAGGAGCTGCGGGAGGGCTTCGCCGCGCTGCTCGCGCGCCTGTGATCCGATGGGCGAGCGGTGGTGGGACATCGTGGGGGTGCTGGGCGAAGGCGGTTCCTCGATCGTGTACGAGGCGATCGAGCACGGAGACGGCCCGCCGCGGCGGGTCGCGATGAAGGTCCTCCGAGACGACCCTCCGCCCGCCGACGTGCTCGCCCGGTTGAAGCACGAGGTGTTCCTGTCGCGCGCGGTCGGCGATCGCGCGTTCGTCCCCGCGGAGCCACCGCTGCGGATCGACGGCCGGTGGGCCACGGTGCTGCCGGTGATCGACGGGGTCCCCCCGCCGTCTCCCCTCCCGCCGAGGGCGGCGCTCGAGCTGGTGGTCGAGGTCGCGCGCGCGATGGTCTCCGCCGGCGAGCGGGTCGGGGCCGACGGGAGGCCGCTCGGGTTGGTGCACCGCGACCTCGGACCGGCGAACCTCCGGGTGACCCGCTCGGGTGAGGTCCGGATCTTGGACCTGGGCCTCGGCTGGACCCCGGACAGCGGGCGCCGGACCACCGACGGGCGGGTCGCCGGCACGCCGACGTTCGTGGCGCCCGAGCGGTTCCGCGGGGTGGACGGCCCGGCGGCCGACGTGTTCGCGCTCGGGGTGACGCTCGGCCGCCTGGTGACGCCACCCGGCGCCGACCACACCGTCCCCCACGCCGACTGGACCCCGGATCACCAGGGCGCGGCGAGCGCGGCCTCACTGGCGCACGCGATGCGGTCGCCCGAGCCCGCGGACCGACCCACGATGGCCGAGGTGGAGCGCCGGGCGACCACCCTCGCGGGGCGCGCCGGGGCGCCGGGCCTGCAGGAGTGGGCGCGGGCGGTGGTCCCGCCGCGCGCTCCCACCTCGGAGGACGGACCGTGGGTCGGGCGGCAGGTGCGGCCGACGGGACCCGCACCGACCCCGGTGGGTCGGCTCGCCCCGTGGATCGGTCTCACCCTCGTCGCCGCGGGGGTCGCCGGGGCCGCCGCTGCGGGGGTCGCGGCGCTCGGGTGGACCGAGCGGGCCC
>JBEBJC010000839.1:0-4047 GCA_040080105.1 Myxococcota bacterium | reverse complement strand
CTGCGGGGAGGGCTTCACGGACCACCGCCTCCGCTGGGCGGAGAGCGTCCGTGGGAGCGGCTCGTGTCGGCGCATCACCCGCCAGTCCCTCCGATCCCAACGCCACGGCGCCGCGCTCTCCGGGCTCGTTCCTGGAGGCCGGCGACGACGGGGACTTCGCGCGGCCGGCCAGGGGCTCGCTCGCCCAGCGGCTCGGCGGTCTGGCGGGCGACCCGACCGGTCGCGCTCCGGAGACCGCGTGGGAGCGGAGGCTCGGCTCCACCGGGGTGCGGACCGCAGGGTCCCTGCTGACCGCGCTGGCGCGCACCGCGGATCCCGAGGAGCTCGTTCGACTGATCCTCGAGCGCAGCGACACGGTCGCGCGGGGGATGCGGGCGTTGTCGGGGGAGGCGTCGAGCCTCGTCGACGGCATCGTCCGCGGCTCGGCGCCCGAGCCCGAGGTGCGCACCATCACCCAGCTGCGTACCATTACCCGCCGGGTGACCCGC
Organism: Myxococcota bacterium; assembly: GCA_040080105.1. Lineage (GTDB taxonomy): Bacteria > Myxococcota_A > UBA796 > UBA796 > JACKER01. Next base: position 3,559 of record JBEBJC010000839.1, on the reverse strand, counting down.
GCGGGGCCTTCGCTGCAGCCGCTCCGGCCGCAAGCGGAGGCGACCCACCGCGAGGGCGTGGGCGCCAGCGGCGTGACCAAGTTGGCTGGAAAGCTGTTGAAGTTGATCCACCTCGCCGAAGCCGAGCGCCGAAAGGCAGACGCTCAGCGTCAGGTGCGGATGGCGGAGGACTCCTCGGAGGCTCGGGCCGATGGCATCGGGCAGACCGGCGGAGAGCGGGTCAACGACAAGACGATGAACCTGAAGGCGCTGCAACAGGACGTGCTTGACTACGTGATGCGCGAGCTCGAGAGCTTGCGTTCTCGTCGGGAGGAATCCGATGGCCCAAACAACTGGTGCTAACTCGAACAAGGCGTTCTTCACGAACACCGACAAGCCCGGCGAGGTCTTTCACGTCCAGTTCAACCCGAAAGAGTTCAAACTGGACGACAAGGCCACGTGGAAGGCGTCGGAGGAGCACGAGACGCACAAGCCCCTCCTCACCTACGAGAAGGGCGAACCCACCACGATCTCGATGGATCTGATCTTCGACACGACCGACGACCAGTCGGACGTGTACCAGAAGTTCGTGATCCCGTTGCGCGACTTCCTCACGGCCGACGTGACGAAGACCGACAGCGAGAACCACACCACCACCCGGCCCCCGTTCTGCAAGTTCAGCTGGGGCACCTTCAACTTCTCGGGTGTGATCGAGAAGGTGAGCTGCACCTTCATGATGTTCTCCAGCGGGGGCACGCCGCTCCGCGCGAAGGTGAACGTCGGGATGAAGGAGCAGGGGCGGGCCGAGACCTCGTCGCACGACAACCAGATCACGCTCACCGCGTTCGGCGCCGTGTTCACCGGCGCGGGCACCAACGCCACCACGGTCACGGTGCTCGACGGGGACACGGTCAACTCGATCGCCCACCGCACGAACGCAAAGCCGCGAGACATCGCGCTCGCGAACAACCTGCCCGACATGGTCGAGCTGAAGCCCGGCGCCAAGCTCGTCGTGCCTGCCAACGGAGACCTCGCGCGGATCCTGGCGCGGCAGAGCCTGCGCCACACCGCGGCGTACTGGACCACGAACCACCAGATCGACCCGTTCAAGGTCGAGGCGCGCGGCGGCGACACGAAGTACGTCCCGTCGGCGCTCGACGAGACCGGTCCGGTCGCGCTCGACTACGCAGTCGAGCCGGGCTCGCTCGCGAACGCCTACGTGTCGTTCGCAGGGGACAACCCGAACAAGGACAGCGCGTTCATCCTCGCGGGGAAGGGAGCGGAGTACGGGCCGTACGGGGACTCGGACTTCACCTTCGGCGAGCGTACCCGCCAAGAGTACGGCGGGTTCCGCGAGAGCGAGCTCGCGGCGCAGAAGGGCGCGCCCGTCGACTACGGGGAGTTCGGCCCGAGCGACCAGGCGACGGTGAAGGGCGACGCCGTCGAGTACGGGACGTACAGCGGCTCGATGGCGGACTCGATCCGCAACGACGCCACGCCCGACGCAGAGGGGACTGGCCCGACCGCGCAGACCTACGGCGACTACGGCGCGTCCGACGCGGCGACGGTCAAGGGCGACGCGGTGCAGTACGGGAGCTACTCCGGTTCGGCGGCCGACTCGATCCGAAAGGATGCGACGCCGGACGAGCAAGGCCAGGGCCCGACCGCGCAGACCTTCGGCGACTACGGCGCGTCCGACGCGGCGACGGTCAAGGGCGACGCGGTCCAGTACGGCAGCTACTCCGGCTCGGCGGCCGACGCGATCCGCAACGACGCGACGCCGGACGCGCAGGGCCAGGGCCCGACCGCCCAGACCTACGGCAACTATGGTGCGAGTGACCAGGCGGGCACCCCGGGCTCCGGCGGCGGCGCGGCTGGCGGCCACGGGCCGAGTGACGACGCGGCCGGCGGCGGGCAGGGCACCGGCGGACCGGGCTCCGGCGGCGGACCGGGCTCCGGCGGTGGTGCGGGCGGCCCCGGCGGCGCGAGCCCGTCTGCCAGCGGCGTCGGTGGCAGCGGGAGCGCGGCCGAGGTCGGCTCCGGGCCCCCTGGGGCGGCCGGAGGCACGGGAGCCGGCGGCGCTGGCTCGGGCGGCGGCGCGGCGGGCGCAGGCGGCAGCGGCCCGTCTGCCAGCGGCGGCTCCACCATGACGGCCATCCAGGCCGGTCGCGACTTCCAGGACGCGGCCCAGTCCACGGTCGGCGCCTCGGATCCGGGGAACGCGGACAGCTCGAGCGGCGGCAACCACATCGGGACCATGGGCGGATCTCCGTCCCACTCCCGGTTGTCCGCCGAGGCCGCCCACTCGGCGCAGAACGTCGCGCGGGAACTCAAGACGACCGGCCCTGGCGTCCAGGCTGCCACGCCGTCCACTGCCACCCCTGTGGGGCTCGGCGGAATGTCGTTGAAGGACGCGATCGACGAGGCGAAGTCGGCGGCCGACGAGACGGACGGCAAGAACGAGTGAGCTCGGCTCGTCGCGCGGCTTTACCGCCCTGACGTCGCTGAAACCTCTTTTTTCATCTGATCGAGGACCGCCATGGCCGTCACCCAAAACGAAACCGCTCGGTATTCGCTGAAGATCGCTGGCACGGAATACACGCAGTCCGATCCGAAGGGACTCGAGTCGCTGGTGGTGGAGGACGGCCTCGACATCATCGGGAAGTGCGACGCGACGTTCTCGGGTCAGTCGGGCACCACCTGGTCGTCGATCAAGTCCGGCGACGACGTGGAGGTCACGTTCGGCGGGTCGACGTTCAAGGTGTTCAAGGGGGTGGTCACCTCCCTCCGCCACGGCTTCCAGCACGGCCGCGACACCCTCACCGTCACCGCGATGGACCCGCTGGCCAAGCTCGCCGCCTCGCGCCAGACCTCGTCGGATTTCAAGGACATGACCGACTCCGACGTGGTGAACAAGGTGATGGGCGGAGCGGAGGTCGAGATCGGCCTGGTCGACGCGACCCCCGAGACGCGCCAGTACCACCTCCAGCGCAACGAGTCGGCGCTCGAGATCCTTCGGCGGTACGCTGCCCGGAACCCGGCGTACATCGTTCGGGCGAACGAAGGAAAGGTCGACTTCTGCAAGCTGCAGCTGTCCGATCCGCCGATCGAGATCCCGATCAACCAGCTGATGTCGCTCGACTACAACCAGTCCCCGCGCGGGCTGCCCGAGTCGATGGCGGTGCGGGGCTGGGACTACCTGACGAAGTCGATGGTCGAGGGCAAGGCCACCGCGTCCGACCTCCAGGCGATCGGCGGCGGGACGATCGCCCCGTCGAGCGCGCCGATCTGGAAGGCCGGAGAGACGGCCTACATCACCGACCAGTGGGTCGACACCCAGCAGTCGGCGAAGGACGCGGCCACGGCCCAGTTCTTCTGGACCGCGCTGCAGTTCCTGCGCGGCAAGGCGGTGGTCCAGGGGAATGGGTCCCTGCACGCCGGAGTGCGGGTGAAGTTCGCGAACCACCAGAGCGGGTTCAACCCCGACGCGGTGGTGATGTCTTCGCGGCACCGGGTGTTCGTCGGCTCGGGGTTCACCACCGAGATCGTGTTCGCCTCGAACACGTACGCGGATGGTGGC
>JBEBJC010000838.1:0-4048 GCA_040080105.1 Myxococcota bacterium | reverse complement strand
CGCTCCGTGCCATCGCTCCTCCCACCACGCACGTACCAGCGGGAAAGGCCAGGATCTGTCCGACTCTAGCTGCTCGGGGGCACGGGCACGGGCACGGGCACGGGCTGGGGAGGAGCCGCGGGGCGAGGCCGCTGCGCGGCCTACGCCCCACGGGCTCCAAGGCCCCTAAGCGGGCTTGATCGCCTCGATCGTCGCGGCGACGACGTAGTCTTCGACGCCGCGCCCGGGGGCCCAGTCCCGGATGAAGTCCTTCGACTCGTCCTTCGGGGCGACGCGGATCTGCTCGAACCCGGCCCGGGCCAGGAACGACTCGACCTCCTCCACCAGCGACGCGTTCCCCATGCACCCCGCCACGAGCTGCGGGTCGGCGCGCATCTCGGCCGGGAGCTCCGCCGTGGCCACCACGTCCGAGATCGCGAGGCGCCCGCCGGGCTTGAGCACCCGGTACGCCTCGCGGAACACCTGCGCCTTGTCGGGCGACAGGTTGATCACGCAGTTCGACAAGATCACGTCCGCGGTGTCGTCGGCCACCGGCAGGTGCTCGATCTCGCCCAGGCGGAACTCGACCTGCGCGTACTCCCCTCGAGTGGCGTTCTTTCGGGCCTTGGTGACCATCTCGGGCGTCATGTCGACCCCGATCACCCGGCCGGTGGGGCCGACCTCGGCCGCCGCGAGGAACGCGTCGAACCCGCCGCCCGAGCCGAGGTCCACCACCACCTCGCCCGGTCGCAGCGCGGCGATCGCCTTCGGGTTGCCGCACCCGAGACCCATGTCGGCGCCCGCGGGCACGCTCAGCAGGTCCCGCCGGTCGTACCCGAGCCGGGTGGAGATCAGCGTCTGGATCGCCGTGTCGTCGGACACGCCGCAGCACGACTGCGCCGCCCCGGTCGCCTGGCCGGCGTCACTCGCGTTCGCCACCCCTGCGTACGCGGCGCGCACGCTCTGGCGGACCTCGTCGTGGTCGCTCTGGTCGACCGCCGGGCCGCAGCACGACGCGGACGCCTTCACCGGGCCACAACAGCTGGACTTCTCGCTCATCGGAGACTCCTGGGGTTCGGGAGAGAAGAACGCGGCGAGCCGCGCGAGGACCGGGGCCTCGACCCAGCACTCCACCACCCGGCCGCGCCGCTCGCGCCGGATCAGGCCCGCCTGCGCGAGCTCCTTCAGGTGGTGGGACACGGTCGACGGGGCGATGTCGAGGTCGGCGCCGAGCTCGCCCACACACAGCCGGGTCGCGTCCTCGACCGAACACGCGGTGCCCGGAGGGCAGCAGGTGGACAACCGCCGGAACACCGCGAGCCGGTGGGGGTTCGCCAGCGCGCGGAGCTGACTGGCCAGCTCGTCCGTTCGATAGTTCGACATGATTCGAACTGTTAACCGTGCGGGCCGCGCGGTGCGCCCGTTCCGAATCGGATACGGGACGGCGGCGAGCGGCGCTCGCTCCGGAGGCTGTGTGGCGCACCCGTGGCACGATCTTCCCAACAACCCCGACGAGCTCGCCGAAGGGTTCAACGTGGTGATCGAGATCCCGCGGGGATCGAAGATCAAGTACGAGCTCGACAAGCCCACGGGGCTGCTCCGGGTGGACCGGGTGCTGTACAGCGCGGTGTACTACCCGTGCAATTACGGCTTCCTCCCGCGGTCGTACTGCGGAGACGGTGATCCGCTCGACGTGTTGGTGCTCGGCACCGAGCCGGTGGTGCCCCTCGCGATCCTGCGCGCGCGCGCGATCGGGGTGATGCACATGCTCGACCAGGGGAAGCCGGACGACAAGGTGATCGCGGTGAACATCGGTGATCCGGCGGTCAACGGCTACCGCGACGTGAGGGAGCTCCAAGAGCACACCCTGCGCGAGATCGAGCGGTTCTTCCAGGACTACAAGGCGCTCGAGGGCAAGGAGGTCGAGGTCGAGCCGATCCGCGGCGGCGACGACGCCAACCGGATCATCGCCGACGCGTTCGCGCTGTACCGCCGCGAAGAGAGCCGGCTGCGGGGCTGGGGGTGATCCTGGCCCTCGCGGGTTGTGTCGCCCCGCAGTACGTCGCCGCGCCGACCTCGGCCCCGGCGGTGGTGCTGCTGGGGCAGCTCGGCCCGGGGAGCGTGACGATCGAGGGGGTGCTCGAAGGCGACACCCGGATCGACGTGGACCGCGGCGCCGACGACCGGTACGGGTTCCGGTTCCGGGTGGTCGATCGCGGCGGCGACACCCTGGTCGAGCGGGCGACGGTCGGCCCGTCGCTGGTGTTGTCGTTCCTCGACTACTGGTCGGGGGTGTCGGGCATCGACATCCTGCACACCGTCCCGTCCCTCGGGCGGTTCCCGCTGGTGATCCCGGTGCTGCCCGAGGCCGACGAGATCGTGTTCCAGCTGCGCGACGCCGGAGGGGAGTGGGTCGACGCGGGTCGGTGGTCGTACGACGCGCTCGACGACCCCCGGATCGCGCCGTCGATCGAGCCCGTGGCGGTCACCCCGTTGGTGGTGGCGAGTGATCCGGGGGTCGACCCGCTCGACCTGGTGATCCTGTCGGACGGGTACACGGCGGACGAGCTCGAGCTGTTCGCCGCCGACGCGGACAAGGTGGCCCGGAGCGTGCTCGACGTGGAGCCGTTCCGGTCGTACGCCCCGCGGATCTCGATCACCCGGGTCGACGTGCCGAGCCCCCAGTCGGGCGCGTCGTTCGACTGCGACACCTGCGGGTACGTCGAGAACGCGTTCGGTTCGATCTTCCCGATCGAGCTGGTGAACCGGCTGTCGGGGAGCGCGTACGACACTCGGTCGATGTTCCAGGCCGACCAGTGGAAGGTGGTCGAGGCGCTGGCCCACGTCCCGTGGGACGCGGTCGTGGTGCTGGTGAACTCGGACAAGTTCGGCGGGATGGCGGTCCACCACGCGAGCGTGACCCGCGGCGTCGGCGACATCGGCCCGACCGCGGTGCACGAGCTGGGCCACTCGTTCGGCCTGCTCGGCGACGAGTACGTGGCCGACGCGTGTGTCCGGACCCCAGCGTTCCCGCTGCCGGAGAACGTGACCGACCAGCCGCAGGCGCCTCCGTGGGCGCCGTTCGTCGACCCGGGCGCGCCGCTGCCGACCGAGCCCGGCGACGGGGTCGAGGTGGGGGCGTTCGCTGGCGCTTGGAACTGCGACGACCTGTACCGCCCGTCGGAGGTGTGCCGGATGAACGAGGGCCACGGCCCGTTCTGCGCGGCGTGCGCCGAGCTCGTGACCCGGCGCCTGCTGCGGTTCGACGATCCGGCGGGGGAGGTGTGGCTCGAGGACCGTCGGGTGCGCGCGCGCGCGTTGCTGCCCGACACCGAGGCGGTGCTGGTGGTCGATGGGGTGGAGCTCGGCCGGGGCGCGGTCGACGCGCTGCCGCGGCTGCCGGCGGGCGCGTCGGAGGTGGACGTGACGCTCGAGTGGCGCCCGGAGGCGGTGCGGACCGACCCGACCCACGACCTGCGCGAGACGTGGTCGTTCAGGGAGCCCGAGGAGCCGTAGGGGGCGCCGAGCGCGGCCCACGCGCCACGGTCTCCTATGGGTCGATCCGCTCCTCGAGCTGCAGCACGCCCATCCGGTACGTGCGCTCGTTCGTCAGCTGGCCGTCGACGTACTCCCGCCACACGCCGTCGCGCTCGCCGAGCGCCCAGCTCCCGACCACGACCCGGCGGCCGTCCGCCGACCAGTCCACCGACGGACCGGTCTGGCGCCCCGCCTCGAACGCCATCTCCGACTTCGCGGCGCCCGACGGGTAGTACGTGCGCCAGGTCCCGCTCATCACCCCGTCGACGAACTCGCCCACCGTGTCGACCACCCCGTTCGGGTCGTAGTGCACCCAGGTACCGATCCGCGCGTCGGACTCGTACTGGCCGCGCTGCTCGACGTGGTCGGCGTCGTACCACCGGAGGTATGCCCCGTCCATCACCTGCCGCAGCGTGCCGGCGTCGATCGCCGCGCACCAGCCCTCGAGCCCGTACGGCGGGGGCTGACCGGTGGGCAGCTGCCCCTCCTCACACTGGAGGTCCGGGTGCTCGACCACCTGGATCCGCGGCAC
>JBEBJC010000046.1:0-17763 GCA_040080105.1 Myxococcota bacterium | reverse complement strand
GGGATGGACCGCCCCCTGCGGTCGAAGCGGCGGAAGGCCTCGGGGCCGAAGGCCTCGTCTCCCGCCCCGAAGGCGCAGAAGCGCAAGATCAAGATCGACAACGTCGTGTCGGTCGGTCAGCTCGCGCACGAGCTCGGCGTGAAGGCGCCGGTCGTGATCCGGCAGCTGATGGAGCTCGGGATGATGGCCAGCATCACCCAGATGCTCGACCTGGAGACCGCCTCCCTGGTGGCGAACGAGTTCGAGTACGAGGTCGAGAACGTCGGCTTCCAGGAAGAGAACTACCTCGAGTCGATCCCCGACGCCGCGGAGACCGAGAACCGTGAGGGCCGCCCGCCGGTGGTGACCATCATGGGCCACGTCGACCACGGCAAGACCACCCTGCTCGACACGATCCGCAAGACGCGGGTGGCGGCGGGTGAGGCCGGCGGGATCACCCAGCACGTCGGCGCGTATCAGGTACCGACCACGCGCGGCGTCGTCACGTTCATCGACACCCCGGGCCACGCCGCGTTCACCGCGATGCGCGCCCGCGGCGCCGAGGTGACCGACATCGTCGTGCTGGTGGTCGCCGCCGACGACGGTGTCCAGCCGCAGACGCTCGAGGCGATCCAGCACGCCCGCGCCGCGAAGGTGCCGATCGTGGTCGCGGTGAACAAGATGGACAAGGCGGGCGCGTCGATGGACGCGATCATGACCCGGCTGTCCGAGCAGGAGCTCGTCCCCGAGCAGTGGGGCGGCGAGACGATGTACGCCGGTGTTTCCGCGCTCAAGGGCGAGGGGATCGACGGCTTGCTCGAGACCATCCTGCTGCAGGCCGAGATGCTCACGCTCACCGCGAACCCGGATCGGTTCGCCGAGGGCGTGGTGCTCGAGGCGAAGATGGAGCGCGGGCGCGGCGCAGTGGCCACCGTGCTGGTGCAGAAGGGCACCCTGCACCGCGGCGACTACGTCGTCCTCGGCTCGGCGTACGGCCGCGTGCGGGCGATCGTGGGCTCGCTCGGCGAGAACCTGAAGGAAGCCGGTCCGTCGACCCCGATCGAGCTGTTCGGCCTGTCCGAACTCCCCGAGGTCGGCGACTCGGTGCACGCGGTGAAGAGCGAGCAGAACGCCCGCGCCCTCGCCGAGCACCGCGCGACCGCTCGGCGCGAGAACGCGATGGCGTCGACCCGCCGCCGGAACGTGGACGACCTGTTCGCATCGGCCTCGGCCGAAGACCGGGTGATCCTGCGGGTCATCCTGAAGGCCGACGTGGGCGGCTCGCTGCAGGCGCTCCGCGGAGCGATCGAGCAGATCACGGTCGACGGCGCGGAGTGTCGGATCCTGATGTCCGGCGTCGGCGACGTGACCGAGTCCGACGTGAACGCGGCCGCCGCGTACGACGCGAAGGTCATCGGCTTCAACGTGAAGCTCGACGCCAAGGCCCGTCAGGCCGCGTCGCAGCTCGGCGTCGAGCCCGAGTTCTACAGCATCATCTACGAGGTGCTGGACCGGATCACCCGCGGCCTGAAGGGCATGCTGGCGCCGGTGTACGAGCAGGTGAAGGTCGGCACGATCGAGGTCCGCCAGCTGTTCCGGATCTCGAAGGTCGGGACGGTTGCCGGGTCGTACGTGCAGGACGGGAAGGTCTCGCGCGGGAACTTCGCCAAGGTCTACCGTGGCGGGAAGATCGTGTGGGAAGGCAAGATCGCGTCGCTGCGCCGGTTCAAGGACGACGTTCGCGAGGTCACCAACGGCCACGAGTGCGGCATCAGCCTCGACGGCTACGAGGAACTCGAAGCGAACGACATCATCGAGGCGTACGCCGAGCAGGTCGTCGAGGTTTGAGAGGCCGCTCGGGGGCTGCCCCCCGCGTGTTCGTCGGGGTCCTCCGGCTCGGCCTGGAGGTCCGCGGCGCGCACACCCTCAAGGATCGGCGCCAGGCCGTGTTGTCGGTGCGGGATCGGATCCGGAGCCGGTTCGAGGTCTCGGCGCACGAGCTCGAGACCGGCGAGGACCCCCAGCGCCACACCCTGATCGTCACCACCGCGGGCGGCGACGCCCAGCGGGTACGGGCCGTGCTCGACCAGTGCGCGGCCGTCGCGCGGGACCACGCGGTCGCGCAGGCGGCGCAGGTCGACGTGGACGTGTTCCGGTGGCATCATGACGGAGAGGACTGGGCGGCCCGGATGATGGCCGAGCTCGGGTCTCCGGAGAGCGCGGATGAGTGAGCTCGCTCGACGGCGAGACGCGCGGGACCTGTGGATCTCGCGCGGCCACCTGCGCGCAGGCGCCGCGCTGGGGCTACTCGCGTGCGCGGCGAGCTTCCTCCTCGGGTTCGTGGTGGGTCGGGATCACCCGCCGACCCCGTCCACCGCTGCGCCGGACGAGTCGCTGGTCGACCTGCTGGCGCGGATCGAGGCCACCGCCGATCCGGACGCGGCGGTGCGCGAGCTCACGTTCCCCGACACCCTGCGGGCCGCGGTGGAGCCCCCTCCCCCGCCCGCGGAGAGCGCCGCCACCCGGTTCGTGATCCAGCTCGAGCTGGCCGACGCGCCCGCCGCTGCCGCCGCCGAGGTGGCGCTGCGCGAGGCGGGCCTCGAGCCCACCCGCGCGGGCGGAGACGCGCTGCGGCTGACCGTCGGGCCGTGGCCCACGCTCGAGGGCGCCGAGGCGAGCCTCGCCACCGTGCGGGCCGCCGGGTACTCCGCGGCGGTGGTCCCCCTCCCGTAGGGCCTCAGGGCGAGGGCCGAGTCCGCTCCAGCAACACCATCGAGAACAACACGCCCCCTTCGGCGGTGCCGTCACCGGTGACCACCATCGACACCGGCGGGCCGGGCAGGTCGACCGCGAAGTGCACGACCTTCGTGGTGCCGTCGTCGCCGCGCACCGTGTACCGCCGGGTGGTGAACGTCCCGGCCGGGACGGTGATCGTGTCGTCCGCGACCTCGGTGTGGTCGGCGGGGAAGCTCGCGTGGGACTCGAGCTCGGCCCAGGTCGAGGTGCCGACCTCCGGGGGGCCGAGCGGCGCACCGGTGGACGGGTCCACGTCCTCCGACCGGATCGTGCAGCCGGACGCGGTGTGCTCGATCACCTCCCACCGCTGCTCGACGGGCGGTGCCCCCGCCGCCTGCACCGCCAGCCTGAGCTTCGTGCCCAGCACGAACCCGTCCCGCAGCCCCGCCGCGTCGAACAGCCGCGGCGCGAGCGCCACCGGCACGTCTGCCGCCGGGACCGGGACCGCCGCCGCGGGGACCGCCGCCGGGACCGCGGTCGGATCCGCCACCACCGGCTTGGGACAGCCGAGCCACCACCACCACCACCACGTCATCCGTCCTCCCCGGCCCCCCGCGCTGGACTATTCTGGGCAGGGAGGCGCGTTGACCGTACACACCATCGACCTGGCGGTGTCCGATGTCGACCGGGGGGTGTACGAGTCCGTCGCCTTGCGGGTCGCTCGCCACCCGTCCGAGAGCGCGGAGTACCTCGTGGCGCGCGTGCTGGCGTTCGCGCTCGAATGGCGCGAAGGGATCGCGTTCACCCAGGGGTTGTCCGCCGCGGAGGAGCCCGCGATCGAGGTCCGCGACCTGACCGGCCAGCGGACCGGGTGGATCGAGATCGGCACGCCCGGGCCCGAGCGGCTGCACCGCGCCCGCAAGGCGGTGGAGCACGTCTCGGTGTACTGCCACAAGGACCCCGCCGCGTGGCTGCGGTCGCTCGCCGGCGCGAAGCTGCACATGCCCGAGTCGATCGGCCTGTGGGCGCTCGACCGCCGGCTGATCGGCTCGCTCACCGGCACGCTCGATCGACGCGCGTCGTGGTCGGTGTCGCGCACCGAGGGCGAGCTGTTCCTCGACGTGGGCGGGGCCTCGTTCACCGGCGCACTCGAGCGCTTGTCGCTGTCACCCGGGTAAGATGTGCCGATGTCCACCGCCGATCCGTGGGGCGAGACGCTGCCGCGCCGGCTCGGGCTGTGGAGCGCGGTCGCGGTGTTGGTCGGGTCGACCATCGGCAGCGGCATCTTCCGCACGCCGGCGGTGGTGGCGGTCCGGATCGGCGACGCCCCCACGGTGCTGCTCGCGTGGGTGTTGGGCGGGGTGGTCGCCCTGTGCGGAGCGCTGACCTACGCCGAGCTGTCCGCCGCGTACCCGCGCAGCGGCGGGCTGTACGTGTTCTTGCGCGAGGCGTTCGGCCCGCGGGTCGCGTTCGCGTTCGGCTGGGCCGAGCTCGCGGTGATCCGACCCGGGGCGTACGGGGCGATCGCGACCACCGCGGCGGCGTACGGGCTGCGCGGCCTCGGGTGGGACCCCGCCGCGCCGGTGGGCCCGATGGCGCTCGAGCAGGCGGTCGGGGCGGGGTTGATCGCGACCGTGGCGGTGGTGAACGCGCTCGGGGTGCACCGAGGGGCGGCGCTGCAGAACCTCAGCACCGCGCTGAAGCTCGGCGCGCTGCTCGCGCTGGTCGCGGTCGGCGTGGGGTTCGGCCGCGGGCTCGGCGTGGATCTGTTCGCGCAGCGCGGCGCCCCCGGGGCCTCCGCGGTGCTGCTCGCGATGGTGTCGATCTCGTGGGCGTACGACGGGTGGGCCGACCTGTCGTTCGTCGGCGGCGAGGTCGCCGACCCACAGCGCACGTTGCCGAAGGCGCTGCTGCTCGGCACGGCGCTGGTGGTCGCGACGTACCTGGCGGTGAACCTCGTGTACCTCCACCTGGTGCCGCTGGAGCAGATGGCGCGCACCGACCTGGTGGCGGCCGACGCGGCGACCGCGGTGCTCGGGCCGTGGGGCGGGACCGCGGTGGCGCTGACGATCGCGGTGAGCACCTTCGGGACGTTGAACGGGTCGATGATGACCGCTCCGCGCATCTTCTTCGCGATGGCCGAAGACGGGCTCCTGCCGAAGCGGATCGGCGCGGTCGACCCGCGCACCGGCGCGCCGATCGGCGCCATCGCCCTGTGCGCTGCCCTCGGGGTGGTGTTCGTTTCGGTGCGGTCGTTCACCGAGCTCGCCGACCAGTTCGTGATCGGGATCTGGCCGTTCTACGCGCTCGGGGTGCTCGGCGTGTTCGCGCTGCGCCGGCGCTCGGGACCGCCCGCCACCTACCGGACCTGGGGCTACCCGTGGGTGCCGGCCGCGTTCCTCGTGGTGTCGGTCGCGATGTTGGTGAACGTGGCGTGGTCCGACCCGGTCGCGGTCGCGGTCGACCTCGGCGTGGTCGGGCTCGCCCTCCCGCTGTACGCGTGGGTCACCCGCCGTCGGTGAGCACCGCGACCGACCGCTCGCCGAGCAGGTACTGGTCGTCGGGCAGCGCCCCAGGGACGTCGAGCACGTTGTGCTCCGCCTCGAGCCACTCGTGCGTGTCCCCCACGAGCAGCCACCGCTCGCCGGACGGAGACGCGGGCAGCGCGAACGTCACCCCGTCCGACCACCCGTTGTACAGGACCAGGAGCGAGCCGTCGCCGTACCCGAGCGCGAACGCGTGGCGGGTCGGGTCGTCGAGGTACCCGTCACTCGCCACGTGCCCGTCGGTGTCGTACACCACCGGCCGGGTCCAGCTGGACGGGCGCAGCTCGGGGTGCGCCGCGCGCACCGCGAACATCCGCCGGGTGAACTCCTCGAACCCGGCGTTCTCCGCCCGCAGCCCGTCCCAGTCGATCCACGTCGCCACCGAGTCGAGGTTGTACGGGTTGTTGTTGCAGGCCTGGCTCCGCAGCAGCTCGTCGCCGCCCACGATCATCGGGATCCCGGCAGACACCGCCATCAGCGCGATCGCGGAGCGGGCCACCCGCCGCTGCTGGACCTCGTCGCCGCCCTGGCTCCACGACAGGTTGTTGTTCGACCCGCCACCCGACGGCCCATACGGCCACTCCTGGTCGTTGTCGGGCGCGTCGCACCGGTACAGGTCGGCCAAGGTGAACCCGTCGTGCGACACCACGTACGCGACCGAGCTCCACGGGGAGCGCCCGTCGTCGCCGTACCGCCCCTGGGAGCCCGACAGCGCGTCCACCAGCTGGCGCGGGGTCACGTTCACCACCCCGAGCGCGTTCTGATCGGCCCGGATCGCGTCGCGGTAGCCGTCGTTCCACTCGGCCCACCCGGCGGGGAGGTTCCCCCCTTGGTACGCCTCCCCCGTCGCGCCCCACGGCTCGGCGATCAGCAACACGTCGAGCTCCGCGGCGCGCACCAGGATCGACTCCGGGTCGTCGCGGCCGTACGAGAAGCAGTCGGTGGCGCAGGTGTTGTTGAGGATCGGCGCCAGATCGAACCGGAACCCGTCGACCCCGAGCGTGTCGGACCAGTACCGGAGCGAGTCGATCACCAGGTCGCGCGCGATCGGGTGGGTCGCGTTCCAGTTCGGCCCCACGCCGTTGTCGCCGCGGTACCCGCGCCCGCCGTCCGCGAGCTCGTAGTACGCCGCGTTGTCGAGGCCCCGGAACGACAGCAGCGGGGCGGTCTCGGCGTTGCCCCAGGTGCCGCCCTCGGCGGTGTGGTTGTACACCACGTCGAGGATCACCTCGACCCCTTCGGCGTGGAACGCCTCGACCATCGACCGGAACTCCGCAGTGGGCCCGCCGGGCCCCTGGTCGGCCGCGTACCGCCGGTCGGGCGCGAAGAACCCGTACGTGCTGTAGCCCCAGTAGTTGTCGCCGCTGGCGTCGGCGGTCAGCTCGTTCTGGTCGTTGTTGGTCTCGTGCACCGGGAGCAGCTCGATCGCGGTGACCCCGAGGTCGGCGAGCTCCGCCGCCCGCATCGCCGCGCCCGCGTAGGTGCCGCGGAGCGCCTCGGACACGTCGGGATCGAGCATGGTGAACCCGCGCAGGTGGACCTCGTACACGACCTGGTCCTGGGGAGGGCGGCGCGGCGGCCGGGCCAGCGGCTCGACCTGCACGATCACCGACTTCGGCGCCGACGGGCCCGAGTCTTCGTCGCGGCGCTCCCCGGTGGTGAACCGACCCCAGTCCTGGCCCGGATCGTGCGACGACTCGCGTCCGTACGGGTCGAGCAGCAACTTGTTCGGGTCGAACCGGTTGCCGGCGCCGTCCACGTCGGTCACCCACCCGGCGGAGGAGCCCGGGGTCCACGACTCGTCCCAGGTCCAGTTCGGCCCCCACGCCCGGAGCCCGTAGTACAGCGGATCGCCGTCGCCGGACCACGGGGTGCTCCCCTCCCACAGGTCGCCGTTCGGGTCGCCGTTGCGGGTCAGCGCGAGCACCTCGACGGGAGCGGCGTCGACCGGGGTCGTGTACCGCCAGACCTCGAGCCGGGTGGCGCGCTCGGACCGGACCCGGAACGTCAGCGTGCCGCCGCCGATACTGGGCCCGAGCGGGACGGTGGACACGACGCCGCCCGACCCGGTGTCGAACGGCGGCACTGTCGACGAGGGGTCCGACAGCTCGGGCGGGCGACAAGCCACAATCCACAGGAACATCGGGGCCTCCTCGGGGGCGCAGCCTACCCGACCGGGCGTGCCGCACACAAGAGTCACGTCCCCCATCGCAGAAAAGGGGATCGGTCGTGGCGCGAGCGCGCATTCAGGGGGGCAGGAGGCCACGATGACCCGGTTCTGGACCCTCGTTCTGCTCGCGTCCGGCTGCAGCAACTACGCCCTGTACGGAAAGAACGCCAACGGCGAGCGCGCCAACCTGGTCGGATCCACCCCGACCACCGGCACCACCACCACCGCCACGGGTGACGACGACGACGACGACGACGACGACACCACCCCCGGCGACTCCGGGAGCGGCGACGACGACTCGAGCGGCGACGACGACTCGAGCAGCGACGACGACTCGTCTTCCGGGTCCGACACGGGCGATGATGGGTCGGACGACTGCAACTCGGGTGACGACGATGACGACGACAACAGCGGTCACGGCAACGGCGACGACGACGACACCGGCGGCGACGACGACTGATCGCGGCCCTTCGGCCGAGCTGTCGATCGACGCAGCGCGGGTGATCCGCGCCGGTGCGGCCGGGTTGCTGGGGTGCGAGCTGCTGCTGGGGGTGAACGACTTCCTGTTCGCGTACCTCGACCTCGTGCCGATGGAGGTCGTGCAGCACCTCGCGAACCTCGCGCGCGAGGACGGCGTTGGAACATGGTTCTCGTCGACTCAAGCGCTGCTCGTGGCGCTGGTGCTCGCCGCGGTCGGCGGCTCGGAGCGGAGCGCCGGGCGCGCCGCGTGGGGCTGGGGCGCGCTCGCCGCGTTCTTCGCGTACATCGCGCTCGACGACGGGCTCGAGGTGCACGAGCGGGTGGGCAGCGCCGTCCGCCGGGTCACCGACAGCCCGCTGTTCGACGTGTTCCCGACCTACGCGTGGCAGCTCGTGTTCGCCCCGCTGTTCGGCGGGGGCGGCCTGTTCATGGTGGTGTTCCTGTGGCGACGGCTCGAGCGCGCGCTGTGGCTCGGGATCGGCGCCGCTCTCGCGTGCTTCGTCGTCGCGGTCGGGCTCGACTTCGTCGAGGGGGTGGACGGCGCGTTCGAGAACATGGCGCGCGCCTCCGGGCTGCGCACCTACACGGTGAGCCACGGGTTCAAGGTCACCGAGGAGCTGCTCGAGATGCTCGGCACGACCCTGTTCCTCACGACCTTCGCGCACCAGCTCGCGGCGAGCTTGCGCGGCCGGGTGGTGGTGGTCCGCTGATCCCCCTCGCCGGGCTCACGCCAAGCGGGTGGTGACCTCGCGCGCGACCAGCGTGCCCACGTCCTCGCCGAGGCAGATCCGCGACGCGCCGCCTTCCACGTCGAAGTTGAACAGGTGCACCGGCAGGTCGTGGTCGCGCGCGAGCAGCAGCGCCGACTGGTCCATCGCCCGCAGGTCCTGCCGGATCGCGTCGTCACTCGACAGGGTCACGTACCGCTTCGCAGCCGGGTTCTTGCGCGGGTCGCTGTCGTACACCCCGTCGGTGCCGTGCTTCGCCGCGAGCACCGCGTCGCACCGGGTCTCGAGCGCGCGCTGCGACGCCGGGTAGTCGGTGGTCACGTACGGCTGGCCGATGCCGCCGGCGAGGATCACCACCCTGCCCTTCTCGAGGTGCCGGATCGCCCGCAGGCGGATGAACGGCTCGGCGACCGACGGGATCGGCACCGCGGTCATCAGCCGCACCTCGAGGTCGGCCGCCGCCAACGCCGCGCGCAGCAGCACGCCGTTGATCACCGTGCCGAGCATCCCCATGTTGTCGGCTTCGGCCTGCTCGATGTTCCACTCGGGCGCGAGGTTGCCGCGGAAGATGTTGCCGCCGCCGACAACCAGCACCACGTCGACGCCGACCTTCCGCAGCGCGGTGACCTCGGCGACGATGTGCGACATCGCGGTCCGCGAGAACGTCCGCTCCGGACCGCCGCCCATGGCCGCGCCCGACAGCTTCAACAGGACCCGCCGATACCGGACCGTGCTCATCCGACCTCCGCGCCGGTCATAGCACGCGCGCCGCCCCCTGCGGCGTCACTGTGGGTCCACGTACCCGAGATCCCGCAGTTGGTCCGCGACGTCGGGGTGGAACCCGGACACCTCCCCACCCGACGGCTCGGGGGTGGCGTCGAGCATCACCCGCACCCCGAACTGGGTCTCCCCCACGGTCAGGATCGGCGGCGGGCGAGCCCCGGGCACCAGCCGCCCCGCCGGCGCGGTGCCGAGCAGGTGCAGGCCCTTGCCGATCAGCGACACCACCAGCCCTCCGGGCTCCAACACGTCGCCGGCGGGCACCAGGTACACCGCCGGCGGGGCGGCCTCCCCCATCGGGATCCGGAGCTGGGCCCGGCCGTCGAGGAGCTTCGGCTGCTCGGTCGGGGTGCCGCGGGGATCGGGCGCGAGCCACGCCGCCGCGATCCCGGACGGGTGCGACACCGCCAGCAGCAGATCACTCGCGGTCCACGGCGTGTCGGGCAGCTCGACCCGCCACACCGGCCGCACCTCTCGCCCGAGCGTGGTCCCGAGCCGGGTCGCCCACGCGGCGAGCTCGGCCTCGCCCGGCGCCAGGTCGAGCTTCTCCTGGGGGTCTGCCCCGAGGGAGAACAACGTCTGCGCGCCGCCCCGGGTGGTCCACTTCTTCCCGTGGTCGACGAGGCCCCACCCGTCGGCGCCGTACAGCGGCCTGCCGAACGCCTGCGGCCGCTCCACCAGCGCCTCGGCCGCGCCCGGGTCCCCCCACGCGAGCCCGACGAGGGAGCGCCCTGGGCCGTCGGCGCACGTGAGCCCCGCGAGCTCACACACCGTGGGCGCGAGATCGAGCAGCGACACCGGCGCGTCGAACCGGCCGGGCGGCAGGTACGGGCTGCGGATCACCAGCGGCACCCGCAGCAGCTCGTCGTAGAACGTGTGGCCGTGCTCGAACCCCCCGTGGTCCCACAGCTCCTCGCCGTGGTCGGAGAAGAACACGATCGTGGCGCGCGGACCGGCGGCGTCGAACAGCGCCTCCAGCGCCGCGTCGACCGCGAGGATCTCTTGGTCGTACCGATCGATCGCGTGCTGGCGGACCTCGGTGTACGCTTCGTCGCCCGGCCCGAACGACCCGATCTCGGACCGGGTCAGCGTCTTCAGCGCCTCCGGCGTGCGGCTCGCCCACACCCGCCGGTAGGTGAGCGGCTCGTCCCACGGGAGGTGCGGCTCCATGAAGTGCACCATCAGCAGCTGGTCGCGATCGTGGTGGGCCTCGAGCCGCGCGACGGCCTGGTCGACCAGCTCCGGCGCCGGCGCGAGGTGGCGGTAGTCGAACGCGTCCCACCCGCGGTGCACGTCGAACGGCTGCGACAGGAACGCGTTCGAGACGATCGCGTCGGTGCGCCACCCCGCGGCACCGAGGATCTCCGGCAGGGTCCGCGACGTGAACCAGTCCTCGGGCTGGTGGCCGGTGAGCGCCGACCGCGCCGAAGGCAGCGTCCACGGGGCGACCGACCTCGCCTGGTCGAACGACGCGGCGTGCGCCACCAGCCGATCGAGCACCGGGCTGGTCTGCCGCGGGTACCCGGCGTAGTGCAGGTGGTCCGGCCGCAGCGTGTCGACGAACACCAGCACCACCCGCTCGGGCGACTCGCTCGGGGTGTACACCACCGGGCTCTCGAGCAACAGGTAGTCGTACGACCCGTCGGCGCCCGCGGTGGTGCGCAGCACGAGCTCGATCTCCTGCCCGGCGTACTTCGCCAGGTCGACCTCGACCGGGGCACCCGCCTCCCCGGGGGGCACGTCGATCGCCGCGAGCACCTCGGCGCCGACCACGACCTCGACCCGCGCCCCGTCGGAGCCGGTCTGCGGCACGATCGCCGGCGCGAGGATCCGCGCGTGGGTCGACAGGCGGCCGCGCTCGGGCACGGTGATCGCGAAGGTCGCCGAGGCCGGCGGCGGCAGGTACACCCCGGTCCACGAGCGGGTGCCCACGGTCACGGTGCGCCGGGCGAACGCCTCCGGGGCCAACCCCGAGCTCGCGAGGTTCATCCCGTTCTCGGTGTCGGTGGCGCGGCGGAACGACACCGTGTACTCGGCGGCGTCGGGCGGCAGCGACCCCTTCTCGAGGCCGATCAGCAGACGCTCCTCGGTGACCCCGTACGAGCCCGGCAGGTGGGCGCCCCGCTCGAACCGCACCGGCCCGTCGGGCCCGGTCACGGTGAACCCGAGCGGCTCCTTCGACCCGAACTGGTGGGTGCCGCCCGAGGTGCTGGGGAGCAGGTTCGACAACACCGGCAGCGGTACGCCCCAGATGTCGGCTCGGTTCCGCTCGTCTACCCGCTCGAACGACGCGCCGAGGGGGATCGCGTCGGGCGCTGGTTCACCCCCCGGGCGGTTCGACGGCGGCAGCGAGAACGTCGCGCCCACGTGGGCCAGCGGCAGCGCCCCGCTCCCCCGCGACGCCGGGCGGACCGGGGTCTCGCCGGCGGGTCGGTCGATCACCGACTCGCCGTGGAACCACCGGCAACTGGCCAACATCCACCACACGGCCGCGCACTTACCCCGGGTCGCGCCGGTGCGCCCGCGCGTTACGACCGGCCGATGTACTCCGCGCTCGACGCCGCGCTGGACCGACGCCGCGCCGATCTGGCCCGGTGGGAGGCCGAAGCCACCACCTGCTACCGGTTGCTCCACGGGGCGGTGGAGGGCGCGCCGGGGCTCACGGTGGATCGGTACGGCCCGATCCTGCTGGTGCAGACCTGGCGCGAGCCCCTGCCCGACGGGGCGCTGCCCGAGCTCGCCGCGCGGTGTGGCTCCGCGGTCGGCGCCGCTTTGCTGCCGGTGTGGAACCACCGGGCCCCGCCGATCGACTTCGAGGCGCACCACCCGATCGTCGCCCCGGCCGACCCGGTCGGGACCGAGCTCGGCGTGCGGTACGACGTGCGGCCGCGCCACCGGGGCCAGGATCCGCTGCTGTTCCTGGACCTGCGGGTGGTCCGGCGGCGGGTGCTGGCCACGTCCGCCGGGCGCTCGGTGGTGAACCTGTTCGCGTACACCGGCGGCGTGGGCGTGTGCGCCGCGGTCGGCGGCGCGACCGAGGTGTGGAACGTCGACTTCGCCGCCTCCGCGCTGGAGGTGGCCGAGGGGAACGCCCGGCGCAACGGCGTGGGGGTGCGCGTGATCCGGGAGGACGCGCTCGCGGTGCTGCGCCAGCTGGCGGGGGTCAAGGTGGGGCGCCACCGCCCCACGGTGCGCCTCGAGGCCCGCGCGTTCGATCGGGTGGTGCTCGACCCGCCCCGGTGGTCGAAGGGGCGGTACGGCGCGGTCGACGTGGTGAACGACTACCCGTCGCTGTTCAAGCCGGCGGTGCTCGCGACCCGCCCCGGCGGGGAGGTGGTGGCGACGAACCACGTCCCGTCGGTCGAGCTGGACGGGTGGCTCGAAGGGCTCGAGCGGTGCGCCCGCAAGGCCGGCCGGCCGCTCCGGTCGGTCGAGGTGCTGACGCCCGAGGCCGACTTCCCGAGCCCGGACGGTCGGTCGCCGCTGAAGATCGCGTGGTGCACCGTCGAGTGAGTCACGGCACCGAGCGGGCCAGCCGGAACCCGAGGCTGTAGGTCCGCGTCTGCGGCTTGTTCCACGCCCGGTACGCGCAGCGGGCGTGGATCGCGAGGCCGTACCAGTCGCCGCCCCGGTACGCGCGCGGGACCGTCGGGTCGGACACGTCGGCCGGGACCGCGCGCTCGTCGACCACCCGCGGACCGTCGGCGCGCCCCTCGTCGGCGCACCAGTCGCGCACCCCGCCCCCCATCCCGCGCACGCCGTACGGGCTCACGTCCCCGGGGTACGCGGTCACCACCGGCGGGGCCGCGGGGCCGGTGTGTGAGGTGCGGATGCACATCCAGGTCGCGTCGGCGTGGTCACCCCACGGGTACCGCCGCCCGTCGACGCCGCGCGCGGCCTTCTCCCACTCGAGCTCGGTCGGCAGGCGCCACGCCAGGCCGTCGCGCGCGCTCTGCCACGCCGCGAACGCGTTCGCCCCGAACCAGTCCACCATCAGCACCGGCGCGTCCGGCACCCACTCGTCGCCGTCGGCGTCGGGGCGGAGCACGAACCGCCCCGCCGCGTCGCGGCCGTAGATCATCGGCCCGTCCTCGGACTGCGAGCCCGACCGCTCGCGCGGGACGTACCGCAGCGCCGCCGCCTCGTCGCCCCGCGCGACCAGATCGTCGAGGAACACGAGGTACCGCGCGTTGGTCACCGGGAACCGGTCGATCGCGAACCCGTCGACCCACACGCGGCGCCGCGGCATCGACGGGACCTCACGATCCCCGCCGAGCCACGCGGGCCCGGCCGGGACGTACACCTCGTCCGGGCCGATCGCGGCGGGGACGTGGACGGCTCCCTCCCACCGCCCGCACCGATCGATCGCCACCGGCACGACCACCGGGGCCCGATCGGGGGCGCGGACGGTGACCACCCACCGCCCGTGTGCGAGCGGCCGATCGACCGGCAGCTCGAACCGGTCGACGGGCTGCGGCACCCACCGCCGGCCGACCACGTCGATCCGGGCGAGCTCCGCCTCTGCCCCGGGGACGTCGGCCGCGAGCACCAGGCGCCCGGTGCCCTCGAGGTATGCGGCGTGGCGGCCGGCGCGATCGTGCTCGCGCAAGAACACCTCGAGGTGCGCCGCCTCGTCGGCATCCCCCCGGTCCTCCGCCTCGGCGTGCCGGGCCTGGTACCAGTCGGCCAACCCGGCGTGCGCCTCCGCGAGGTCGGGCGCGATCGACAGCGCGCCGCGCAGCAGCTGGAGGTGCTCGGCCTCGGCCAGCCGGATCTCGCGCGCGAGCCGGTCGGCGCGGTCCTCGATCTCCCACCCCGGGCGCTTGTGCTCGACCGGCGCCGGCTCGGGCACCGACGCGGCGAACTCGGCCGCCGCTGCCCGCAGCAGCTCGATCTCCTCGCGCAGCCCGGCGATTCGGGGGGTGATCGCCCGCGCCGCCGTCACCAGCTCCCGGCCCTTCGCCCGCTGGGTCACCCCGTCGAGCCAGCTGCGGACCACGTCCGCGACCTCCCCCGCGTCGGCCGGCCGCGCCCGCGGATCGGGGCGCAAGCACCGGAGCGCGAGCGCCCACAGCGGCTCCGGGGGGGCCGGGATCCGCGGTCGGGGCATCGGGGCCTCCCCCGCCTCGATCGACTTCATCACCTCTTCGCGGTCGAGCCGGCCCCACGGGGGCAGCGCGGTGAACATCTCGACCAGGATCGCGCCGAGGGACCACACGTCGGCCGCCGGCCCGAGCCGCTCCTCGTCGCCCGACGCCTGCTCCGGGGCCATGTAGTGCGGCGTGCCCACGACGCCCGCCGGCCCGGCCCCGCGGACCCACGCGAGGCCCCAGTCCACCACCCGGACCGAGCCGAACGCGCCGATCATCACGTTCGACGGCTTGAGGTCGCGGTGCAGCACCCCGCGGCCGTGGGCGTAGGCCACTGTGTCGCAGATCCGCAGGAACAGGTCGACGAGCGGCCGCCACCGCGCCTCCGCTCCGGCGCGCACCGCCACGTGCCACTCGTGGATCGCGGTCGAGAACGTGCTCCCCTCGACCAGCGCCATGGTGAAGAACAGCCTCCCGTCCGCGCGCCGCCCCACGTCGAACACCGGCACGATCCCCGGGTGCTCGAGCTTCGCCGACAGGCGGGCCTCCTCGACGAACCGCCCGAGCGAGCTCGGCGACGGCTCGGACGGGAGCAACTTCATCGCCACCACCCGGTCGAGGTCGCGGTCGTGCACCCGCCGGACCTCGGCCAGCCCGCCCACCCCCAGCGGCCCGAGGTCCTCGTACCGCCGATCGGCGAGCGCCGACGACCGCAGGAGGTCGAGCTCGTCGGTGCTCGCGTCCGGGGGCAGCGTGTAGTCCGACTCCGCGGGATCGGAGCCGACCGAGCGCGGCGGACGGGGCGTCAGGAACGGTGGATCCTGCGGCACGGTCCGACGATAACCGATCGCTCCGGCGGGTGGTCACCGGAGCGCGCACCGGTCACACTGGGGTGAACAGCGCAGGACGCGCGGTCACCAGGTCGAGGGAGGGAGCGTGCTCCAGTGGATCGCGATGGCCGCAGCGGCCGAGCCGTCGGCGGAAGTGATCGTGTACGGAGACCCGTTCGCGCGGTGGCGCGGCACGCGGTGGCTGGTCCAGAGTGATCTGGTGGTGCCGCTCGGGATGATCTTCAGCTCGGACGAGAACACGGCGTTCTCGACCCACATGTTCCAGCTGCGCGCGGTGCTCGCGTGCGACATCGACGGCGAGCTGTCGAAGAAGCGCGCCGAGGTCGGGTGTGAGGTGGAAGACCTCGCGATCCTCCCCACCTCGCTGCGCGATTGGTCCACCGCCGACCAGCAGGCGCGGGTGAACAAGATCCTGCAGACCGTCGACGCGCAGCTCACCGGGATCACGGTGCAGCTGCAGGTCGACGAGGGCGGCGGGGTCACCGACTTCGACCTCGAGGGCCGCGACCCCGACAACCTGCGCGAGCGGACCGCGCTCGAGGCGCAGC
Organism: Myxococcota bacterium; assembly: GCA_040080105.1. Classification (GTDB taxonomy): domain Bacteria; phylum Myxococcota_A; class UBA796; order UBA796; genus JACKER01. The sequence goes on along the minus strand of JBEBJC010000046.1, from coordinate 1,855 downwards.
GGATGGTGGTGGCCCGGATGGTGTCCGGGTTCCACCTGCGGGTCCCGGAGGCCCACCGCTCGGGCGGCGAGTGGGCCGAGTACCGGAGCGCGCTGATGGACATGGGCAGCCTGGTCGGCTCGCGCGGCACGTCCACTCTGGTGCACCGGCTGTCCAGCATCGACGGCAAGCCGATCCTGCAGTCGGTGGGGGAAGGGTCGGCGGCGATCAGCGTGCCGAGCTACGCGCGCTCGCTGACCCGACCGGAGCCGCGCGGCGCGACGTTGACACACCAGGAGCAGGTCGACGGTGCCGCCGCTGCGGCGTCCAAAGGGGGGCTGACCCACCCGACGCCGATCGGCGGGGTGAAGGTGCAGCCGGAAGGCGGCGCGTCGGCGCCGACGATCCCTGGGATGAGCGGGTTCTCCGAGCCGGTGTTGTCCCCGCCCAACCCGGAGATCTCGAACAACGGGCAGGGCAACGCGCTGCTGATCGAGGCGACGTACAGCCTGTCGATGGTCGGCGTCGGCGTGTTCGACCACGGGGTGCTCACCGAGCGGGTGTGGGTGGTCACCGGTGAGCCCACCCCGTCGAGCCCGGTGCAGACGCCGTACTTGAACCGGGGTCGCCTGGTGAAGCTCGCGCCCGACGACCGGCCGGACCTCGGGCCGAGCGTGCAGGTGGCGTACCCGGGCTACGAGATGGACGGGCTCGCGCCGTACCCGCCGCTGTAGAGCCCTATTCGGTGACCACGCAGTAGTCGTCGGTGCCGGCCGCCATCGCGCAAACCCGCATCGGCTCTGCGTCGTCGCGGTCGGCCGACCGGGCGTACAGCAGCCACTCGCGCGCGAAGGTCTTGGTCTCGTTCCGCGCGGCGTCCGCGGTCAGCCGCGCGTCGGGGGACGGATCCCGCCGCGCCACCGACTCGAGGTACTCCCACTTCTTCAGCGCCGCCATCGCCCGGACCTTGTGCAGGCCGTACACCCGCTTCACGTAGGTCTCGCCTTCCCACACGTGCTTGTTGTCGAGCGCCGCGTTCGCCCAGTGGATCGCCTCGTCCATCCGGTCCGGGTTGCCGAGCTGCACGAGCTGGAACGTGAACAGGTAGATCAGGTCGGGGTCGGCGCGCTCGACCTCCGCGAGGTGCCGCGCCGCGGTGCCCATCCACCGGTGGGTGTCGCCCTTCGCCCACGCGTCGGCCAGCAGCACCCGGCTGATCTTGTCCTTGGTGGTCTGGCGCGCCGCCGTGTCGAGCGACTGGTTCAGACACACGATCTCCTCCTCGGACAGCCGACCGAGGCGGGCGGCGGGCTCGATCCGGAGGAAGTCGCCGCAGGTGTCCGACACCGCGCGGAGCTCGATCCCGTCGAGCTCGTCGAGCATCGCGAGGTCCTCGCCGAGGTCGATCTCCACGAAGCCGCCCCCGAGCGCGTCGGACGCCCCCACGTCATCGGGGACGACGCCCCGATGGCAGGCCACCAGCCACACCAGCGCCATCACAGCGGCCACGGCGCGAACCGGTCGAGGCGGTGGAAGTCGGGCTTCTCGCCGGGCACGTCGACGAGCGCCTGCCACCGGCGGGTCGGGCCCGCCCCGGCGACGCGGTACACGTTGCACTTCCGCGGCGGGCTCGGCAGCAGCGCCCGGTCGAGCGTCGCCACGCCGGTCCAGCGGTCGCCGGCGATCGTGGCGTCGAAGGTCAGCGGGAGCTCCGCGGCCACGATGTTCCGGATCCCGTCGAGCTGCAGCACCAGGTGGTGGCCGTGGGGGTTGAGCTCGATCTCGGTGTACCGCTGATCGTCGCCCAGCACGAACAGCTCGACCACCTCGTGCTCCCACAACTTGGGGGTGGGGCCGGCCGGCCCCGGGGGTGGCG
>JBEBJC010000837.1:0-4057 GCA_040080105.1 Myxococcota bacterium | reverse complement strand
GACGGTGGCGGCTTGGGCTCCTCGCGGGTCACCTCCACCACCACGGACGCCTCGGCGAGCTCCTCCTCGGTCGGAGCCTCCATCGGCGACAGCGTGGCGTTCCCGGCGTGAGCGACCGGAGCCGCCGGGGGGGCCAGCCGGGACTGCGCGATCGGCGTGGGCGCCGCGGGCTCGGGCGCCGCCACCGGAGGGGGCGCCGGAGCCGGCGAGGCTGCCACCGGCTCGGGCTCGGCAGGACGGGGGTCGAGGACCGGAGGTGGTGCGAGGATCGTGGGCACCGCGCTCTGTGGCAGCCGTTCGATCGGCGGCACCTGGATGTTCGGGTTGGCGGCCGGCATCGGCTCCGGCACCGGGAGCGTGGCGGCGTCGAGCTCCGCGCTCCGACCGCGTCCGCGCCGGTTGCGACCGAGCGCGGGTGACGGGTGCGGCGGGAGCGTCGGGACCGACGAGAAGATCAACGTGGGAGCGTTCGCCAGGGCGCGGGGGTCACTCGGGGCGTCGCTCACCTTGTTCGACCAGTCGCCGCCGACGTTGCCGTCGAGCGGCTTCGCCGTGCGAGCGACCGTGGGAGGTGGCGGTGGCGGGGCGACCGCGATGCGCTCCTGGCCGTTCGGCGCTGCCGGGGCAGCGGTCGGCGTCGGCGGCAGGCTCGCTGCGCGCGCCGCAGCGGCCCCTTCGTCCTCGTCCAGCCAGTCGACGTCGGAGTCTCCGAAGAAGTTGGCTGCGGCATCCTCGTCTGGTTTCTTCCGGCCCACGCTCGCTCCCCCTCACCCGAGTGCGGAAGAGGAGGCATAGCACCCCAGCGACCCACCGAACAGATCGGTTCCCGTCCTGTTGCATTCTGCGCGCCACGATCGAGGACGAACCTCGGTCGCGCAGATTGCGCTCGTCAGAATCCGAGCGGCAGGGTGGAGAACAGAAGTTTGATGTCGTCGTCGGTGAAGTGGAAGCCCGCTCCCGCGTACCCGGTGAAGTAACCGTATCGGGCCCCGAGGAGCACCTGCTCGGAGCCAACTTCGAACCACAGGTGGTCGATCGGCTCGAGGCGGGCGCCCAGCCGGGTGTTGGGGAGCCCGGACACCGCGATCGCCGGATACGAGCCGAACGCGAAGTCGAACACGTCGGCGTTCAGCTGGAGCCGGTCTCGCAGCAGGTACCCGGTCATGCCCACCCCGCCGCCGCTCTCCTTCACCCCCAGCCGAAAGCTCACCCCGCGCCACCGCTTCGCCATCTGGAACGTGAACCGGTAGTCCAGCCGGCGGATCCACTCCGTGTACGACTGGTTGGCCTCTGGGTAAAAGTGCTGCACCTGCTCGAGGGTGCCTTGGGGGTAGTCGTTGATCTCGAACACCCACCAGAAGTCCTCCTGTGGGTGCAGCTCCATCCCCAGGGTGTTCGCGCCGGAGTACCCGACCCCGCCGTCCGGATTGGGCGCGAGCGGGTTGCCGTAGAAGAACGCCGGGTCGTCGGGCTGGGTGCCGACGTAGGCCCGGCCCAGGTAGTACACCTCGGCGTGCATGCCGGAGAACGACTGGACCACTGCGTTGGCGCCGTCGATGGTGTCGTTGATCGCGTCGATCGTCTCCCGATCGTTGACCAACGCCCCGATCGTCCCCTGCCCGTCGTCGATCTTCGACGTCACCGACGCCACGTCTTCGAGCGCGCCGTCGAGCTTCGCGGTGGCCGAGCGCAGCGCGGCGATCTCCTCGTCCAGGTCGGCGGTGGCGTCGTGGCCGAACGCGTCCAGGTTCTCGGCGAGGCTGCGCACGGCGGACACGATCGCGTCCACCTCCTCCCGGTTCCGCGTCGCGAGTCCACGCAGCTCGAGGCTGATCGCGTCGACGTTCGCGAGCGTCGCGGTGGCGTGGTCGACGTTCCTCCGGTCCTCCACCACCTCTCGCAGCACGCGGGTGATCGCGGCCACGTCCTCGGACACGTCTTCGACCTTCCGCGTGATGTCGTCGATGCTGGCGGGGGGAGCCGACAGCTCGAGCCTCCCCCCCTCCGCCACCAGCTCGTCCGAGGCGCCGAGGTCGAGCGCGACGTAGCGATCGCCCAACATCCCGGACGCCCGCAGCGCGACCGCGGAGTCGACGGGCACCGGGTGCGCCGCCCGGATCGCCAACCCGAGGCGGGCCTGCGAGCCGTCGATCTCGATCGCCTCGATCGAGCCCACGTCTACCCCCGCGATGCGCACCGGGGTGCCCGGCCACAGCCCGTCCGCCGACGGCACGGTGACCGACACGTGGTACTGCGGCTCGTCGGCGCGGATGCCGTCCCAGAAGTACCAATAGCCGAACCCGATCAGCCCGAGGCACGCCAGGGTGAACGCTCCGACCTTGAGCTCGACGGTCCCGCGCATCGGTGGGGTCATACCGCGGGTCGGCCGGTGGGTCCAACCTCGCTACACCCGCATCGGACCGGTGAGCGAGCCCGTCACGAACTGCTGGACCATCGGGTCGTCGATCCGCCGGAACGCCTCGGCGGTCCCTTCGTGCAGCACCTTGCCGTCGACCAGGAACGCGACCTTGTCGGCGATCCGGAACACCGCGTGCATGTCGTGGGAGATGACGAGCGACGTGAGGTTCGGCGACTCGCGCTGGGTCTGCAGGATCAGCTCGTCCATCGAGGCGCTCAACACGGGATCGAGGCCGGTCGTGGGCTCGTCGTACAGCAGGAACTCGGGGTCCCGCACCAGCGCGCGCGCGAGCCCGGCACGCTTGCGCATCCCGCCCGACAGCTCGCCCGGCATCCGCTCCCCTGCCCCGCTGAGGCCGACCCGCGCGAGCAGCGCGTCCACCTTCTCGCGGATCGCCGCGCGCGACAGGCGCTCGTGCTCCACCAGCGGGAACGCCACGTTGTCGAACACCGTCATCGAGTCGAACAGGGCGGCGTGCTGGAACACGATCCCGAACCGCTCGCGCACCCGGCGCAGGCTGCGGTCGCTCATCGTCGTGAGCTCGTCGTCACCGACCCAGATCCGCCCCTTGTCCGGGCGCAGCAACCCCATCACGTGCTTGAGGGTGACCGACTTGCCCGTGCCCGACCGACCGATGAGGAACGTGATCGCCCCGCGCGGGATCACGAGGTTCAATCCCTGCAACACCTTGTGCTCGCCGAACTGCTTCCACACGTCGTCGTACCGGATGGCCGCAGGGCGACCGGTGACCCGGTCGAGCACCACCGCGCTCATATCGGCGACGGAAGCAGCAACGCGATGAAGTAGTTCGACACGAGGATCGTCACGCTCGACACCACCACCGAAGACGTGGTGGCCCGCCCGACGCCGACCGCTCCGCCCTCCGTGTACAGCCCCTTGTAACAGGCGACCGTGCCTACGATGGCTCCGAACACGAACGCCTTGGCGAGCCCGGCCCAGATGTCGTCCCAGTCGACCCAGTCCCGCATCCGGACCAGGTACTCGGGCGGCGACAGGTGCAGCACGTACACGCCCACCGCCCACGAACCCAACATCCCGAACGCGTCGAACACCGCGGTGAGCAGCGGCATGACGAGCACCGACGCCAACAACCTGGGCTTGACGAGGTAGTTCATCGGATCGACCGCCATCGCGTCGAGCGCGTCGATCTGCTCGGTGACCCGCATCGAGCCGAGCTCCGCCGCCATCGCCGAGCCCGCGCGCCCCGCCACCAGCAGCCCGGTGAGCGTGGGCCCGAGCTCGCGGGTGATCGCCACGCCGACGGTGCCCCCTACCAGCCCCTGGGCGCCGAAGTACGCGAACGCCTCGTAGCTCTCGTAGGTGAACACCGCGCCGGTGAACGCTGACGCCAACAAGATGATCGGCAGGCTCCGGATCCCGATGAACTCCATCTGCTCGACCGTCTGGTGCACCCGGATCGGAAGCCGGACGATGTTCGTGGCTCCTCCGGCAAACACCCGGATGGCCCTCCCGAGCTCCTCGATCGGGCTCAGCACCGCGCGGCCCACCGCCTCGGCCGCTGCGGTCGCGGCGCGACGGATCGGCGCGGCGGGCTCGGGGGTCGCCATCAGAGCCGGAACTGCACGCCGCCGACGACGGCCACCGTGATTCCCAGGG
>JBEBJC010000836.1:0-4059 GCA_040080105.1 Myxococcota bacterium | reverse complement strand
GGGACGCGAGCCCGGGCCACTGTTCGACCGCCGCGGCCGCCGCGGCCGCGAACGGCGCCGCGAACGGCTCCAGCTCGGCTTCCGATCGGCCGACCCGCGCGGCGAACGTCGAGAACATCCGCGCTGGTAACCCGGCACCTCACCGGGTGAGGGCGGCCACCACCCGGTCGGCGTCGGCGCGGGTGCAGCCCGCCGCGGCACACTCCGCCGCGATCGCGGCCACCACCTGCAGGTCGATCGGGATCCCGAACGCCTCCTCCGCCCGGTCCGCCTCCTCCGCGGCGAGCTCCGGCCGGCCCGCCCCCGACAGCAGCACGACCGACAGCACCTCGCCCTCCCACAGGTCGCGGCGGTCCTCGTCCGAGGTGGCCGCGGCCTGGTACCGGCGCGCCGCGGCGCCGACCGCCAGCGCTCGCTCCGCGCCGACCCGCACCCCGGCGATCTGCAGGTCGAACGTCCGCCGGTACATCCGCGCGAGCGGGGCGACCGGCGCCCCACACGGCGGGGCGTCGCCGACCCGCGCCGCCCACTCGCGCGCCTCGTCACACCGGCGGGCGGCCCCGAGGCACGTCGCCACCCACCGGGTCCGCGCCCGCTCACCTTCGGTCCGCGCGCCGGTGGCCTCGGCTGCGGCGGCGTCACACGCGGACACGTCGACCGGGATCGGCGCCAGCCAGTGCTCGACGACCCACCCGGCCGCGAGCGCGGCACGGACGGCCTCGGCCCGTCGCCCGAGGGGGTCGCCGGCGAGCTCGGGGCCGAGCGCGTCGAGCCGGGCGAGCGCGTCGTCGCGGTGGGCCCGCGCGGCCGGCAAGATCCGATCGAGCGCCTGGTGGTGCCACCGGAGCTGCTCCACCACCGACGCCCCCGGCGGCGGGGCGACGTGGTGCAGCAGGCCGGCGGCGGCGGACCGCGCCTCGGCCTGCGCCAAGCGCGCGCGGGAGGCGGCTCCCCCGGTCGGGGACTCGCGCAGCAGCGCGTCTGCGGCGGCGTCGACCTCGGCCACCCGCCGAGGGAGCTCGTCGTGGAAGAACGAGAGCTGCTGGAGCTCCTGGCGGCTCGGCGCGAAGTTCCCGACCGCGCGATCGAGCCGCCGCTGGAGCGGGTCGTCCGGCCGGGACGGAGCAGCGGGCCCGGTCGTCGGCGTGGGGACCGGGGCGTCGGGGCGGACCAGCGCCCAGGAGCCGACCAGCGCCGTCGCGCCGAGGGCGGTGGCGCCGAGCGCGGCGGCGAGCCACGGGCCGGGCGACCGCGGCTCGAGCGCCGCGAGCAGGGCGTCCATGTCGTCGAACCGGCGCGCGGGATCGGCCGACAGGCCGCGGGCGAGCGCGCGCGCCACCCGCCGCGGGGGGCTCCGCACCGCCCCGCGCACACACAGGCAGAACGCGTACTGGTCCGACCGGGGGGTGGCGGGCTCGCCGCGGCCCACCTCCGGCGCGAGGTACAGCGGGGTGCCGGCGGCAGCGGCGGCCGCGCCGCTCGCGGTCGCGAGGCCGAAGTCGGCGAGCATCGCCCGCCCGTCCTCGTGCAGCACGAAGTTGTCGGGCTTCACGTCGCGGTGCACCAGGCCCGCGCGGTGGGCGGCCGCGAGGCCCCGGCCCGCGCCGAGCCACGCCGGCCCCACCTCTGCCCACGGGCCTGCGCCGCGGCTCCGCAGCGTGCCGCCGCGCGCGACCTCGGTCACCAGGAACACCGCGCCCTGGTGCTGGCCGATCTCGTACACCCGGACCACGTTCGTGTGGGACAGCGACGCGAGCATCCGCGCCTCGCGCCACACCCGCTTCTGGTCCGCGGCGCGGTCCGGCCGCACCAGCTTGATCGCCACCTGGCGCTGCAGCTCGGGGTCGTACGCGGCCACCACCACGCCGTGGGCCCCCGAGCCGAGCGGGTGGAGCACCGAGAACCGCCCGATGTGCGCGCCGGGCTCGGGCTCGGCGTCGTCGGACCGGGCGATCGACGCGACGAGGTCGAGGCACGCGTCACATGTGTCGAGGTGGTCCTCGATCCCCTGGATCTCCGCCGGCGACAGCAGCCCGTCCACCAGCGCCGCGAGCGCGTTCTCGTCCGGGCACATCGTCCCTCCGTTCCCCCGAAGACGACCGTCGCGCGCCGGAGTCGCGCCCGACAGCGCGAACCCGGCCCCTCACCCGGCCCCCGGAGGGGAGAGCGCCCCGAGCCACCCCGCGAGCGTGGCATACACCGCCGGCTGGTCGAGTAGATCGAGGTGCCCCGCGCCGTACGCGATCCACTGGTGCGACTCGGGGAACAGCAGCGTGCGGTCGCCGCCGCGGCCGAGCGCGCTGTCCACCGGGACCAGGCCGTCGCTGCGGAGCGAGCCGCCCGGCCCGGTCGAGGTCGTGCCGGCGAGGGTGAAGCACGCGACCCCGTCCGGCAGCGGCAGCGGCTCGCGGGGGTCCGGCCCGCCGGCGAACCGGTCGTGGCCGTCCCAGTCCTGGTCGAGCACCGAGCCGAACCGCAGGTCGGTGACCCCGGCGCTGCGGATCTTGCCGAGCCGCGCGAACGGAGCGCTGTACGGCGTGGCGGCGAGCAGCGTGTCCACCCAGTTGCCGCCGCGCTCGAGCGGCGACCCGTGGTGCGGCGTGCCGAGGCACACGAGGGCCTTCAGCAGCCGGCGCCAGCGGTGCCCCGCGCGCTCGCCCGCGTGGCACGCGCTGCGCGACACGAGCCCGCCCATGCTGTGGCCGAGCAACGTGAGCTCGTGCACCGGCGCGGGCCACGCACCCACCAGCTGCTCGAGCAGGTCGGCGAACGCCCGGCCGTTGGTCGAGACGTGGAGGCCGCTGTTGTACAGCAGGTACACCGGGGTGAACCCCAGGTCTCGCGCCAGCGCCGCGCCGTGATCGTGCCCGCGCCGGGTCCACGCGAGGTCGTTCAGGCTCGACCCGTGCACCAGCACCAGCAGCTTCGACCCCGCGTCGGGGAGCTGCTGGCGCAGCGCGACCGGGTCCAGCGCGAGCCGCTGGCCCCCGCGCCGGAGCTGCATCTCGATCGCGAGCGGGTTGCCGGTCTCGTCGAGGAAGTCGCCCAACACGCCGTTGACCGCCGCCAACACCGCCTCGTGCTCGGGCCGCGCCGCGCGGTCGCCCACCAGCGGCTCGAGCTGGGCCAGCGCGCCGTCGATCCCGGCCCCCACGAGCTCCGTCACCGCGCGGATCCCGCGGTACACCGGCCAGGTCAGCAGGCGGGTCGGGACGGCGAACGGGCGTCCGAGCACCGCGGGACCCGAGCCCACCGTGAGGTGCATCGCCTCCACCAGGTCGGTGATGCCGGTGGTGGCCTCGATCGCGAGGTGGCTCGCGCCGCGCAGGTCTCGCACGTGGTTCCGTCGGCGGGTCATGCCCCTCCATAGCCGATGGGCCCGGCCCCGCGACAACCGGACACAACCTGCGACCGTGTCGCAACCGGCGCGCCGGTACTGCAGGAGGGGAGGGCGCGCGTTGACCAAGTCGTATGCCAGCGTCACGGCCACGCAGAGCGCCGACGAAGACGCGTCCACCGGCCAGGACGGGTGGAGCAGCAACGCGTTCGCCCAGGACCAGCTGCGCGGCTCGTGTGGGGTGGGCTCCGCGCCGTCGTTCCTCGCGCTCGCCGATCCGTCCTCGCGCCACGACGAGTCGGTCGCGCGGGCGAAGTCGGCGTCCGACCGGATCGGGACCCTGGTGCTCGACGTCACCGGCACCCTGATCCCGGCGTACCTCCGCGCGCGCGACACCGCCGACGCGGAGGCGGTGGCCGAGCTCGGCGGGTTGTTGATCGGCGCGCTCGGGGCCGTGCGAGGCACCCGCAGCGCGCTCGGCGAGCTCCTCGGGGGCATCCCGCGCCAGAGCCTCCCCGGGGCGGATCCCGCGACCGACCTGAGCCGCGGGCTGGACCTGCAGCAGCTCGAGGGGCGCCTGCCCACGCTCGACTCGTTCGTGGCCCGGCTCGAGGTGCAGGTGGTCGACGCCCTGGTCCCGCACACGTTCCAGGGGGCCGAGGTCGCGCCGATCACCCTCCCCCCGGCGTCGAGCACCGTCCACACCGGGCCGAGCGCGGCCT
>JBEBJC010000835.1:0-4072 GCA_040080105.1 Myxococcota bacterium | reverse complement strand
TGTCGGTGGTGGCGGCACACGAGCGGGCCGACGGGCTGCTCGGGCTGTGCGCCACCCTCGCGCTCGAGCAGCCCGGCCGGTGGGGCCGGCTCGTGTTGGTGGACGACGCCACACCGGAGGCCGAGGTCCAGGCCGAGCTCGCGGCCAGCGGCGACGACGACGTGGTCTCGCTCGCCGGCGGGGAGCGCCGGGTCCCGCGCCTCGGGGGCGTGTTCGGGCGCACGCTCGAGCCGCCGCCCCTCGACCCGCAGCGGGCGGTGGTGGTCACCGGCGGGACCGGCGCGTTCGGACGGGCGATCGCCGGGTGGCTCGCCGACCTCGGCGCGCGCCACCTGGTGCTGGTGTCGCGCTCGGGCGGCGCGCCGATGCCCGAGCTCGAGGCGCGCGGGGTCCGGGTCGACCGGGTCGCCGCAGACGTCGCGGACGAGGGGGCGCTGCACGCCGCGCTCGCCGGGCTCGAGCTCGGTGGGGTGATCCACGCCGCCGGGATCGCCGACCCGACCCCGCTGTCCGCGGTCGACCCGGCCGGGTTCGACGCGGTGTGGCGGGTGAAGGTCGGCGGGATCGAGGCGCTCGACCGGCAGGTCCGCGGGAGCGCGCCGTTCTTCGTCGCGGTGAGCTCGATCGCGGCCGTGTGGGGCGCGCCGGACCTCGGCGCGTACGGCGCGGCGAACCGGGCGATGCACGCGGTGATCCGAGCCCGGCGGGCCCGCGGGGAGCGCGGAGTGGCGCTCGCGTTCGGGCCGCTCGCCCTCGGCGGGATGGTCGACGCCGCCGATCGCGCGCGGTTCGCCGCCGCCGGCGTGGCGCCGGTCTCCACCGCCGAGGCCCTGCGCCAGCTGGGCGCGGCGCTCCACCCCGACGCCCCAGCCGAGTGGGTGGCCGCCCGGGTCGACTGGGCCAAGCTCGGCCGCTCGTTGTCCCTCGGTCGGCGGCGGCCGCTGCTGGACGGGTTCGTCACCGAGGCGCCCCCAGCGGTGGCCGCGCAGGGCTGGCTCGATCACGTCGCCGCCGTCCCGGTCGACGTGCGCCATCGGGCGGTGGTCGACGCGCTCGCGCTCGAGCTCGCCGCGGTGCTCGGCCGCGACCGCTCGACCGCGCTCGATCCCCACCGTCCCCTGTTCGACCTCGGGCTCGACTCGGCGATGGCGGTGGAGCTCGCGCAGCGGCTCCGCGCGCTGACCGGTCGCTCGGTGCCGGCGACGATCGCGTTCGACCACCCGTCGCTCGACCGGCTGGCCCGCGCGGTGCTCGACCTCCTCGGCCTCGCCGACCGGGCCGGCCCGGCCCCGGCCGCCCACGCCGACACCGACGAGCCGGTGGCGATCGTGGGGTTCAGCTGCCGGTTCCCCGGGGCCGATGATCCGGACGCGTTCTGGGACCTGCTGGTGCGCGGCGGCGACGCGGTGGGCCCGGTCCCGGCCGGCCGGTGGACCGCGGACCCCGCGGTGGTCGCGGAGGCCGCCGCGGCGTGTGGCGGCGCCGGCGGGTACCTCGCGGGCGACCTGGCCGGGTTCGAGCCCAACTTCTGGGGCATGAGCGCGGCCGAGGCCTCGGCGCTCGATCCCCAACACCGGCTGGTGCTCGAGCTCGGGTGGGAGTCGCTCGAGCGCGCGGGGATCGCGCCCGACTCGCTCGAGGGTTCCCGCACCGGGGTGTGGGTCGGGGTGTCGCGCAGCGAGTACTGGGACGGGCTGCGCGCCCCGAACGACCCCGCGCTCGAGGACGTGTACCCGTGGAGCGGGATCGGCAACGCGTCGAGCTTCGTCGCCGGCCGGCTCGCGCACACCCTCGGCGTGCGGGGGCCCGCGATGTCGATCGACACCGCGTGCAGCTCGTCGCTGGTGGCGGTGCACCTCGCGTGCCGCGCGCTCCGCGACGGCGAGGTGGGCCTCGCCCTCGCCGGCGGGGTCAACGTGTTGTTGTCGGCCGAGAGCACGGTGTACCTCGGGCGGATCGGCGCGCTGTCGCGCACGGGGCGGTGCCGCTCGTTCGACGCCGCCGCCGACGGGTACACCCGCGGGGAGGGGTGCGGGTTCGTGGTGCTCAAGCGCCTGTCCGACGCGGTGCGCGACGGGGATCGGGTGTGGGCCACGATCCGAGGCTCGGCGGTCGGCCACGACGGGCGCAGCGGCGGCCTCACCGTGCCGAGCCCCGCCGCGCAGCGCGAGGTGATCGAGCGGGCGCTGGACGCGGCCGGGGTCACCCCGTCCGACGTCGCGGTGCTCGAGGCCCACGGCACCGGCACCCCGCTCGGCGACCCGATCGAGATCGGCGCGGTGCGGGCGGTGCTCGGGGCCGGGCGCGCCCGCCCGCTGGTGGTGAGCACGGTCAAGACCAACCTCGGCCACCTGGAGTCGGCGGCCGGGATCGCCGGGCTGCTGAAGGTCGTGTTGTCGATGCACCACGGGCAGGTCCCGGGCAACGTGCACCTGACCCGGCCGAACCCCGCCCTTCCGCTCGACTTCCCCGTCCAGCTGCCGACCGCGGTCGTGCCTTGGCCGAGCGGGCCGCGGATCGCGGGGGTGTCGTCGTTCGGGATCTCGGGCACCACCGCGCACGTGGTGCTGGAGGGCGCGCCGGCGACCCCCGTGGTGGAGGAGCCGCCCGGGCTCGCGCTGTGGACGGTGTCGGCCGACTCGGAGCCCGCGCTCGACGCGCTGGTGGCCGGCCTCGCCCGCGCCCACGCCCCGATCGGGCAGCTCGCCTCGACCCTCGCGCGGGGGCGCGCGGCGCGGCGGCTGCGGATCGCCGCGGTCGGGGACACCCGCGACGCGCTCCTGGCCGGCCTGGCCGAGGCCGAGCGGATCGAGGCGCGGCCGCGCCCCCGGATCGGGTTCCTGTTCACCGGCCAGGGGGCGCAGGCCCCGGCGATGGCCGCCCGGCTGTACCGGGAGGACCCGGCGTTCGCCCGCGCCCTCGACGAGCTGCTCGCCCCGGTCCCGGAGCTGCGCCCGATCCTGCTCGAGCCGGACGAGCGGGTGCACGACACCACCTGGACCCAGCCCGCGCTGGTGGCGCTCGGGCTCGCGCTCGCCGCCCGCCTCGCCGAGGCCGGGATCACCCCGGAGTGTGCGCTCGGCCACTCGATCGGGGAGCTGTCGGCCGCGGCGGTGGCGGGGGTGTTCGCCCCGGCCGACGCTCTGCTGCTCGCGGTGGAGCGCGGCGCGCGGATGGGCGCGCTGCCGGCCGGCGGAGGGATGCTCGCGGCGCGGGCGTCCGAGTCGGCGGTGCGCGCGGTGGTGCCCGACGTGGAGATCGCCGGCATCAACGCCCCGGACGAGACGGTGCTGGCCGGCCCTCTCGCCGCCCTCGACGCTGCGCGCGCCGCGCTCGCGGCGGCCGGGATCGACGCGCGGCCGCTCGCCGTGTCACACGCGTTCCACTCGGCCGCGATGGAGCCGATGCTCGACGGGTTCGGCGAGGTGGCGCGGGCGATCCCGCACGCGCCGCCCCGGATCCACCTGGTGACCAACCTCGACGGGTCGGCGCTGTCCGCGGTCGACCCGTCCCACTGGGTGCGGCACGTGCGCGCCCCGGTCCGGTTCGCCGACGGGCTGCGGACCGCCGCCGCCCGGGTCGACCTGTGGCTCGAGCTCGGTCCGCGGCCCACGTTGTCGGGGCTCGGGGCCCGGGTGGTGCCCGGCGCGGTGTTCCTGCCGTCGCTCGCTCCGGGCCGGGACGGCGCCGCCGCGGTGCTCGCGCTGCTCGGGGCGTGCTGGGCCCACGGGGCCGCTCCCCTCCCCGACGCGCTCGCCCCGCGCCGCGCGCCAGCCGAGGCTCCGACCACCCCGTGGCAGCGCACCCGCCACTGGGTCGGCGCGGCGCCTCCCGCGCGCGCGCTGGCCCCGCAGCGGGTCACCTGGGTAACCCCACCCGAGCGGACCGCCGCCCGAGCCGCCCCGCCGCTCGACCGGCTCGACCCGGCGCTCGCCGTTGACCTTGCCGTACTGCTCCTTGACCCGGTGGCAGGGGATGCAGGTCACGCCCTCGCGCGAAATCTGGCTGCGCGCCCAAAGCGGCGTTTCACGAGCCTCGCCGAGCTGGGTTCCAACCTGCTGGTGGCAGCGCA
>JBEBJC010000834.1:0-4073 GCA_040080105.1 Myxococcota bacterium | reverse complement strand
TCCCCGAACCACGCCCGGCCACCCCCGGGGAACCCGACCGACCCGTCGCCCATCCGCCACGACCCGGTGCCGCCGGCGTCGCGCGCCGCAGCCAGCACCTCGGGCTCCGGTCCGCTCGCGGGGCCGTCGACCGGCGCGAGCCGCGGGCGGCGGGCCTGGTGGCGCCGCAGGGCGAACGAGACCAGCCCGGCGGCGACCTCGGCCTTGGTGCCGTCGAGCGGGTGGGCGCCGCCCTCCGGGGTCACGAGCTGCGCCGGGTGGCGGTCACCCACCAGGTCCTGCAGGTCGTTCGCCACGCACAGGTCGAGCTGGTCGCGCTCCACTTGGTGGTGCGCCACCTGCACCAGCTCTTCGCGGGTCACCCCGGACAGCAGCTTGAACCCGACCAGGAAGGTGTCCGGGCCACACACCCCCCGCAGCTTCCCGAGCAGCTTCGGGTTCCTCCGCAGCACCAACACGAGCTCGTCCAGGTCGGAGCGGATCTTCCCCTCGGTCCGTGCGGGAGCGTAGTCCGACACCGCCGCCGCCATGAACACGAGCCCGGGGGGAGACTCACACGCCCGCATCAGCGCCGCGTCGAGCTCGGCGAACCCGCCGAACGGCACCACCTCCACCGCCCGATCGACCCACTCCGGCCGGGTCGCGAGGGTCCGCCCGGCGAGCAGGGTCACCTCGACGCCGCGGGCGGCCAGCGCGTTCGCGATCGCCGCTCCGAACCGACCGGACGACAGGTTCGTGAGCACCCGCACGTCGTCGATGAGCTCGCTCGTGCCCCCAGCCGTGACCACCGCGCGCATCCCGGTGACTAGCCCGTCCCGCCGCTCTCGACGAGCCGGCGCGCGATCTGGCGCAGCGACCCGGTGTCGACGGGCTTGCTGACCCGGAGGTTCCGCAAGGTCGACAGGAACCGCTCCTGCTCGAGCGTGCGGGTGCCGCCCGAGACGAACACGAACCGCGCGGCGAGCTGCGGGTCGCGGGCGCGCACCTCCACGAACAGCTCGATCCCCGACAGGTGCGGCATCAACACGTCGCACAGGATCACGTCGAACCGCTGCTCGGTCAGCACGCGCAGCGCGTCGCGGGGGTCACTCACCGTGGACACGTCGTGCTCGGATTCGAGCACCCGCCGGAACGACCGCAGGATCGCGATGTCGTCGTCGATCACCAGCACCCGCCCGCGCCGGGTGCGCGCCGGCTCGACCTCGTCCACCGCGTGGGCCACCGGCAGCGTCAACGTGAACGCCGTCCGACCGTCGTCCGATTGGCAGGTCAACCCGCCGCCGAGGCCGCGCGCCAGATCGAGCGAGATCGACAGCCCGAGCCCGATGCCGGTCCCGGCCGACTTGGTGGTGAAGAACGGGTCGAACACCCGCGGCAACACGTCGGCCGAGATGCCGACCCCGTTGTCCTCGACCTCGATCACCACCCGGTCTCGCACCTCCCGGGACGACACCACGATCCGGTTCCGCGCAGGGTCGTTGGTCGCGAACGCCTGCGCCGCGTTCACCAGCAGGTTCACCAGGATCTGGGTCAGCGCGGACGGGTCGGCGAGCGCTCGCCCGGACGCCTCGAGCGCGAACGCGACCGTCGCACACGGGCGGATCTCGTGCATCGCCATGTGCACCGACAGGTGGATTAGGTCGGCCACGTCCACCGGGACCGGCTGCGCCTCGGGGGAGCCGAGGGCGCGCAAGCCCCGCACGATCCCGGCGATCCGGCGGGCCCCTTCGCGCGCGTCCTCGGCCGCCTCGATCAGCGCTCGAACCCGCGGGCTGGCGGCGTCTGGCCAGCTGCGGAGCTCCTCCAGCACGAACTCGATGCTCGAGCCCACGAAGCTCAGCGGGTTGTTGATCTCGTGCCCGACCCCGGCGGCGAGCGTGCCGAGGGTCAACAGCCGCTTCTGCAGCGCCATCGCGGTCTCGAGCTGCGCCAGTCGGCGCTCCTCGGTCACGTCTCGCAGCGTCCCCACCACCAGCCGGGGGGACTCGATCCGCTGCGCGTTCACCGAGATCCACCGAACGCCCCGGGCCAGCCGCACCCCGACGACCTTGTCGCGCTGCGGCGCCCCGGTCCGGAGCGCCACCAGCATCGGCGAATCGAGCGCGGGCAGCTCGGTCTCGTCGTCGCGCAGCATCGGGCCGCCGACCCCGGCGGGCGCCCCGACCACCTGGTCCGAGCCGTAGCCGAGGATCCGCAACGCGGACGGGTTCGCGTCGACGACGGCGCCGCTCGCGTCGCGGACGATCAACCCCTCCGACATCACCTCGAGCACGGTCGCGCGCAGGTGGTCCCGCTCCGCCACCAGCCGCTCGTTCCGGCGCAGCTCGAGCAGGCTCTCCACCTGGCCCGCGAGCGCCTCGAGCAGCGCCGTGTCGCGCGGGGACAGCTGGTGCGGCACCACGTCGACCACACAGATCGTCCCCACCACGCACCCGCCGGACCCTCGGAGCGGATAGCCAGCGTAGAATCTAACGAACGGCTCGCCGACCACGTAGGGGTTGTCGTGGAACCGCGCGTCGGCCGCCGCGTCTGCGACCACCACCGGGCAGGCGTCCGAGACCACGTGCCCACAGAACGACTCGGCGCGCGGCACCGACTCGAAGTCCACCCCGACCTTCGCCTTCACCCACTGCCGCTCAGCGTCGACGAACGAGATCAGCGCGATCGGCGCGTCCGCCACCGCGGCGGCGATCGCCGCCAGGCCGTCGAACGCGCGCTCCGACGGAGAGTCGAGGATCGCGTACGACGTGAGTGCGTCGAGCCGCTCCGCCTCGTTCGCCGGGATCGCGGGCCGGATCATCTCACTCTCCCGTGTCGAGCCAGGTGATCTCGGGTTCGTCCGAGTGGGTCTCGTTCGACGGGGACTCGGTCGGCACCTCGTCGGGCCCGCCCGTGGCCAGCGGCTCGGCGTCGGTCGGGTCGGCGGGCAGCCGGGGCGCCACCTGGAGCAGCTCCGCCTTCAGCTCCGCGAGGTCACTGTGGCGCTGGTCGCGGCGGAACGCGGTGGCCCGGGACAACACCGGACACAGCGGGCCTGGGATGCCGTTCTCCCACGGATCGGCCTGGAACGCGTGGGGGGGCACCCGCGCGCACAGGAGGTACCACAGGGTGGTGCCGATCGAGTACACGTCGGCCCGCCGATCGACGTCGCGCGGCTGGTCGATCTGCTCGGGCGACATGAACCCCATGGTGCCCATGCTGCTGCCCGTGCGGGTCAGCGGGTCTTCGTCCATCACCCGGACCTGGGCGATCCCGAAGTCGCACACCCGGATCGTGCCGTCGCCCGACACCAGCACGTTGTCGGGCTTCACGTCGCGGTGCACGACCCCCATCGCGTGGGCGGCGCCGACCCCGTCGCACACCTGAGTGATGACCTCGATCGCGCGCACCGGGCCCATCGGGCCGTTCTGGCGAACCCAGGTCCCCACCGATCCGCCCGCGGCGAACTCCGACACCAGGAACATGCTGCCGTCGGCGATCCCCCAGGTGTACACCTTGAGCACGTTCGGATGCCGAATCTGGTGCATCGCCTCGCACTCTCGGCGGAACCGCTGCCGGATGTCCTCCCGCGCGGCGAACTTGGGAGCGAGCACCTTGATCGCGCACTCGCGCTGGTGGTGCAGATCGTTCGCCAGGTGGACGATCGCGGTCCCCCCACGGCCGAGCTCGCGCAGCAGCACGTACCGGCCGCCGGCGAACGAGGTGGTGCGTGGAATGGCGGAGTTGCGACGCATCCTGGGGATCCCGAGGGTACTCTACCGCGACGGCGAGGTCGAATGATCGTCGCGCGCGCGCGTCGAACGCGCGGGAGTGACCGTGGGGCCCTGGGCGGGGATTCAGCGATGGTTCGGCTCCGCGTCGATCGCCTCGGTCGGCGCGGCGACGCTGTTGTACAGCGCGCCCCTGCTCGCCGGCGTGTGGATGTCGAGCCCCGCGCGAGCGCCGATCGCGGCGGCGGAGGTCCCCGCGCCGCGCGCCCGGTTCGTCCCGTTGGTGGTCGAGCTCGAGCCCGAGGAGGAGCCGCCGGAGCCCCTCCCGGTGGCCGAGCCCCACGAGCCGCCCCACGAGGTGAG
>JBEBJC010000833.1:0-4087 GCA_040080105.1 Myxococcota bacterium | reverse complement strand
GGCGGGTGGTGGTGCGCCCCGGCGAGGCCGTCCCGGTCGACGGCGTGGTGGTCGACGGCGACGGGACGGTGGACGAGTCGATGCTCACCGGGGAGAGCCGACCGGTGCCGAAGGCGCCCGGGAGCCAGGTGATCGGAGGGACCCTCAACGGCTCCGGCCGCTTGCGGATCGAGGCGACCCACGTGGGGAGTGACGCCGCGCTGGCGAAGATCCTCGCCCGGGTCGAGGACGCGGTGGCCAGCCGCGCCCCGGTGCAGCGCAAGGTCGACCAGGTGGCGGCGGTGTTCGTCCCGGTCGTGCTCGGCGTCGCCGCGGCGACGTTCGTCGGGTGGTGGTTCGTGGCCGGCGCGTCGTTCGAGCGTGCGGTGGTCGCGGCGGTGAGCGTGCTGGTGATCGCGTGCCCGTGTGCGCTCGGGCTCGCGACCCCGACCGCGTTGGTGGTGGGCACCGGGCTCGCCGCGCGGCGCGGCATCCTGATCCGCGACGCGGCCTCGCTCGAGCGGGCCCACGCGACCGAGATCGTTGTGTTCGACAAAACGGGGACGCTCACCTCGGGCAGGCCCGCGGTGGGGGTGGTGCTCGCGCGCCCCGGCCTCGACCCGGACGTGTTGCTCGGGTGGGTCGCCCGCGCAGAGCACGGCTCGGAGCACCCGCTCGCGCGCGCCGTGCTCGACCACGCCCGGGCGCGCGGGGTGGGCGGCGAGCCTGCGACCACGTTCCACGCCGTCCCGGGCGGCGGGGTCGTCGCCACGGTGGACGGGCACGAGCTGCGGGTCGGGACCGAGCGGTTCCTCGGCGCCCCGGTGCCGCCCGAGCTGCGCGAGCCGGCCGAGCTCGAGCTGGCGCGCGGCAGGTCGGTGTTCTACGTCGCGAGCGACGGGGTCGCGGTCGGGGCGATCTCGGTCGGCGACACGATCCGGCCCGAGGCGGCCGAGGCGGTGCGCCGGCTCGTCGAGAGTGGGCGGTACGTGGTGCTGCTCACCGGTGACCGCGCGGCGGTGGCGGACTCGGTGGGTCGGAGCGTCGGGATCGACCGGGTGTTGTCCGAGGTGTTGCCCGAGGGCAAGGCCACCGCGATCGAGCTGCTGCGCGCCGAGGGCCGGGTCGTCGCGATGGTCGGCGACGGGGTGAACGACGCCCCCGCGCTCGCCGTCGCCGACGTGGGGTTCGCGATGGGCACGGGCTCGGACGCTGCGCGCGCGACCGCGGCGATCACGTTGATGCGGCCCGACCCCCGGCTCGTGGCCGACGCGATCTCGCTGTCGTCGGCCACCGTGCGCAAGATCGAGCAGAACCTGTTCTGGGCGTTCGCGTACAACGTGGTCGGGATCCCGCTCGCGGCGGCGGGTCACCTGACGCCGATGGTCGCGGGGGCCGCGATGGCGTTCTCGAGCGTGAGCGTGGTGACGAACGCGCTGCTGCTGCGGCGCTGGACTCCGGAGGCGACATGGAAGCGACGTACAAAGTTGTGGGGATGACCTGCGGGGGCTGCGCCGCGTCGGTCACCAAGGCGCTGTCCCGCCTGGGGCTGGCCGCCGAGGTGTCGGTCGAGCGCGGCGCGGTGAAGGTGACCGGCACCTTCGACGACGCGAAGGTCAAGGCGGCAGTCGAGGCCGCCGGCTTCACCTTCGACGGGCGAGCCTGAGCCCCGGTCGACCTCACTCCGGCGGGGTGCGCGGGCTCGGCGGGGCCGTCGGCGACTTGCGCAGGCCCTTCTCGACCCGGATCCCGTCGAACTCCTCCGGCACCTCGGGCTCCGCCGGCGCCACGACCTCCGGCGGCGGGGGCGGCGCCTGCCGGGTCAGGTACCACAGCCCGACCCCTCCCGCCGCCAGCGCGCCCGTGCACCCGATCGCCAGCACGCCCAGCGCCAACCCGACCTTCAGCAACGACCGCCCGACGCCGGGGCGACGCACCTCGACCCGACGCTCATTGCCCGATCGGAGCGCCTCGCGCGACGGCACCGGACGCTCGTCGCGCGCCACTGGCTGCCGCGGAGGGAGCAGCACCGGAGGCGGCGGCGGCGGCGGCTGCGGAACGGACGGCGGGCCGTCGGGGGTCGCGCGCGACCGGCTCACCGAGGGTGGCGTGGACGTGTGGCGGGGTCGCTCCGGCGTCGGCTCCGGGCTGAACCCGTAGGTGGGGGCGTCCTCCTCGTCGTCGACCTTCCCCGGGCGCCGATCCTCGACCACCACCCACTGAAACCCCTCCCCGGGGGGGTCCGCCTCCGATCCGCCGTCCTCGACGGGCGGGGCTTCGTCGGGGGGGGGTCGGCTCGGCTCGGCCGCGCCTCCGCCGGCCGGGCGCTCGGGCGCGCGGCGCGCAGGCGACGGGGTGTACGCCGGCTCGGGCGTGCCGGCCTCCGGCGGGTCTTCGAGCTCCAGGTCCAGCTCTCGGTCGGCGTCCCTGCGGGTTCCCATCACACATCCCCCGGCGAGTGTACCGGGAATCCCCTCCCGCGAGATACGGACGGCCGCCACGGAGGTCGCGATGGGGAGGTTCGGTGAGCTGGTGATCCCGGTGGACGCGGACCCGCCCGGCGCTCCGCCCCAGCGAGGGTTCATCGACGCGCGGCACGCGTGGCACCTGCGCGCGGTGGTGCAGGTGGCGACCGCGATCGGTGAGAAGGTGCTCGGCATCGAGCGGCCGCTCGAGCAGAACATCGATCGGACGCCGGATCGGGAGCAGCGGACCCTCGGCGCGCTGCGCACGATGGAGGAGCGAGGCCAGCTGAAGCTCGGGGACATGACCATGCCCGAGTTCACCGAGCTGGTGTTGGCCGAGCTGTTCGGGCTCGGGCCGATCGAGCGGTTCCTCGCGAGCCCCGACGTGAGCGAGATCATGGTGAACGGGCCGTACATCGTGTTCGTCGAGCGCAAGGGCAAGATGGCCGAGTCCGGGCACAAGTTCCTCGACGACGCCCACGTGGAGCGCGTGCTGCGCCGGATCGTGCACCCGCTCGGGCGGGTGGTGAACGAAGAGAACCCGCTGGTGGACGCGCGGTTGCCCGACGGCTCGCGGGTCAACGCGGCGGTCTACCCGTGCACCCTCGACGGCCCGAGCCTCACGATCCGGAAGTTCTCGCGGCGGAAGCTCACGTTGGAGGACCTGTCCAACTTCGGCTCGCTGTCGCGCCCGATGATCGACTTCCTGCGCGCGATCGTGGTGTCGCGGAAGAACATCGTGGTGTCCGGCGGCACCGGCTCGGGCAAGACCACGCTGATCAACGCGCTGTCGCACTTCATCCCCGAAGACGAGCGGGTGGTCACGATCGAGGACGCGGCCGAGCTGCAGCTGTCGCAGCGCAACGTGGTGCGGATGGAGTCGAAGAAGCCGACGCTGGACCGCCCGACCGCGGTCACGATCCGCGACTGCCTGGTCAACGCGCTGCGGATGCGTCCCGAGCGGATCCTGATCGGCGAGTGCCGCTCGGCCGAGGCGCTCGACATGTTGCAGGCGATGAACACCGGCCACGACGGCAGCATGACCACGGTGCACGCGAACAACCCGCGCGACACGCTGTCGCGCCTCGAGACGCTGGCGCTGATGAGCGGCATCGACCTGCCGGTGTCGGTGATCCGCAAGCAGATCGCCGCCGCGGTGCACTTCATCGTGCAGGTGTCGCGCCTGCGCGACGGCAGCCGGAGGATCACCCACATCACCGAGATCCACGGGATGGAGGGCGAGACGGTGGTGCTCGCCGACATCTTCCTGTTCGTCGAGGAGGGGATGGCGGCGGGCAAGATCGTGGGGCGCCACAAGGGGGGCGGCAACCGCCCGAAGTGCCTCGAGGACATCGAGCGCCACGGGATCAAGCTGTCGACCCAGATGTTCTTCGGCTGAGCCTACCGGCGCGCGCACCGCGCCATCGCCGCCACACACGCGAGCCGGACCCGGTCTTCGCCGGGTTCGATCGTGACCTCACCGGCGCCCGACTCGACCGCGCCGGGGAACCGGGCGACGATCCGGTACTTGCCCGGCTGCACCCGGCGGAGGTCGCGCGCCTCGGCGCCGTCGGCCGACGACACCAACCACAGCGCCTCGGCCCCGGTGAACTCCACCGAAGCGGCGGCGTGAGGGGCGGGAG
>JBEBJC010000832.1:0-4093 GCA_040080105.1 Myxococcota bacterium | reverse complement strand
GGCGAGCCGACCGGGCCCGCGGTCGTGGCCACGATGGGCGCGAACGGGGGGGAGCTCGTGGCCGGCGATGGCGCCTTCCGGTTGGAGGTGCCGGCCGGCGCGCTCGCCGAGCGGACGGAGTTTTCGGTGCAGCCGATCCACAACACCGCGTGGGGCGGCCTTGGCGGGGCCTGGCGGGTGTCGCCGGCGATGGCGTTCGCCGCGCCGGTGCAGCTGACGTTCGCGCTCACCGCCGCGGACCTCGACGGCACCGCCGCCGGCGCGGTCGGGGTCGCGCGCCAGGACCCCGACGGCTACTGGGTCGCGTTCGCCGATGGGGCGGTGGACGGCGACGCCGGCACCCTGACGGTCGAGACCGACGATCTCGGGTCGCAGCGCGAGGTCGATCTCGCCGCGCACTGGCGCATCCGGCTCGAACCGCCGACCGCGACCGTCGCGCCCGGCGCCACCCGAGCGCTCGAGCTGACCGCCACCGCGAACGCACTCCAGTGGCCATTCCCGGACGACGCCCAGCTCGACCTCGGGCCCCCGGCCCCGTACGTCTCCGACGAGGACGTCGCGTGGACGGTGACGGGTTCGCCGGCGGGGACGGTGAGCGGCGATCGGGGCTCCGCGACCTTCACCGCGCCCGAGCATGCGCCGTGCGACTCGGTGAACGCGGTGGTCGCGACGCTCGCCGGCGGCCTCGAGCCTCGGTCGACGCTCTGGATCGCCGACGCCTGTACGCCGACCACGCCGACGGACCACGACACCCCCATCGAGCCCGGCGAGTGGGTCGGGCAGAGCCTGACGGAGGGTTCGGGCTTCGAGTACTACGCCGAGGTCGTGTGGTCCTTCGATCGGGACGACGTTGGCGTGCAGCGGTTCACCCCGACCGGCACCGTCACCGCGTCGGTGTACCAGGGGGACTGCACCATCGATCCGCTCACCCACACCATCGGTCCGCAGGACGGCGAGTTGTTCGTCGACCCCCTCGCGATGACCTGGTCCGGCCAGGGCGTCACGGTGTGGACGGTGACGGTCACCTGTCCGGGTGCGGTGGTCACCCTGCCGTTCCCGGTCGCCTGGTTCGGCGACTTCGACGAGATCCTCACCTCCTCGGGGGAGATCGAGCGGAACGACGGCTACCAGGTGATCGCCGGCGGCGACGAGGCGGACGGCACGTCCATCTCGTGGTCGTTCCTGCTCCATTGAGCGGGACCCTGCTCCCCGGTCGACCTCGGTGCGCGTGAGCGGCAACACCAGCGAGGACCCTGGCGTCAAGTGCTCACGACCGCGGTACATCCACCAGACCGATCCTGGAGGGGACGATGCACGTGCTGGTGGTGGTGGCCCTCCCGGGGGTGGTGCCGTTCGATCTGTCCGTCCCGATCGAGGTGTTCGGCCGGGCGACCGGCCCGGACGGTGCCCCGCTGTACGACGTCCGGGTCTGCGGGTGCGCCCCGGAGGTGCCCGCGCACCCGTTCGCGCTGCAGGTCCCCTGCGGGCTCGAGGCGATCGACGCCGCCGACACCGTGGTGATCGCCGGGGTCGACGACGTCTCGCGCCCCCCGCCGGAGGCCTTCGTCTCCGCCGTGCGACGGGCCGCCGGGCGGGGCAGCCGGATCGCCTCGGTCTGCAGCGGCGCATTTGCTCTGGCAGCCACCGGCCTCCTCGACGGCCGGCGTGCGACCACCCACTGGCGGGCCGCGGAGCTGCTGGCGCGGACGTACCCCCGGGTCCGGGTCGACCCCGACGTGCTGTACGTCGACGAGGGTTCGGTCCTCACCAGCGCCGGGGCGGCCGCGGCGTTCGACCTGTGTCTGCACCTGGTGCGACGGGACCACGGGGCGGCCGCGGCGCTGGAGGTCGCGCGCCTGTCGGTGATGCCGCCGGAACGGGACGGTGGCCAGGCCCAGTTCGTGGTGCGCCCAGCGCCCACCGACGCCACCTCGCTCGGTCCCGCGCTGGCGTGGATAGAGGCTCACGCCCACGAGCCGCTGTCGCTCGAGGACATCGCCCGCCAGGCCCACGTGAGCGTCCGCACGCTCAACCGGCGGTTCCGAGAGCAGGTGGGTACGACTCCGCTGCAGTGGCTGATCCGGGCCCGGGTACGACGGGGACAGGCGCTCCTCGAACGGACCGAGCTCTCCGTCGAGCAGGTGGCCGACGCGGTCGGCTTCGGATCCGCGCTCTCGTTCCGCCAGCACTTCCGGAGGGTCGTCGGCCGCTCTCCTCAGGGGTGGCGGCGCGCGTTCCGCTCGCGCCGGCCCTGATCGTCACCCCCGCGGCTTCAGCACGGACGGCGCACCGGCGAAGAACCAGGCGGCGAGCACGCTGTCGCAGATCGCGCAGCCCCAGGAGGACAAGGGATCCACCGCCACGATCGGTTCGTGGACGACATGGTGCACCAGGTCCCAGCCGACGTGGAGCAGCCAGGCCACACCGATCCACCGGTACGACCGCAGCCCCCACAGCGCGCACAGCGTGACGACCGCGGTGAACTGCTGGCGGGTCGGCTCCGCGAGGAGGGAGCACCCGGCGACGAACCCGGCCGCGACGAGTACGGCGACGAACGACGCGAACCCCATCACGTCCCCAGCCGGACGAGGATCGTGTCGGCCAGGGGCACGACGCAGTCCGCGTACCGAGGGGCGCCGAACCGGCGGAGGCCGGCGTTGGACACCCCGACCAGCTCGACGGGGATCCCGAGGAGGTTGAGGTCGAGAGACCCGTCGCCGTCCACGTCGTGGTACACGGCCACCGCGATCCGGTCCGGCGCCTGCTCGAGCTCGAACCGACACTGGACCCGGTCCGGGGCGGCGTCGACCCGGACCTCCGCACGGTAGCCCTCCACCGGGAAGCCCTCCGCGCCAGTCCAGACCCCGCACACGACCTGCCCGGACCCGCTCGGCACCCCCGCCACCTCGACGACCAGCGGGGCGGCCTGCCCCGACCCGACGACCAGCCACCACATCCCGACCTCCAGTGCCTTCACGGTACGGTGGAGTCGGACGGTGCGGGAGAGGCCGGAGTGCCGAGGTTCGATGGATTCTGGCCAGGTCATCACCGCGGTCTGGGCGTCAGCCGCGCGGGTGACCGCCTCCTCCGTCCAACGCCCGCTTCAGCACGTAGCCATGGCGGAAGACCAGCGCTCGGACCGAGCCGCCTTCCGGCCTCTGGCGGAGGCTCAGCGTGAAGGTGCCCAGCCCGGGGACCACCGCGCCGCAGCGCTTCGCCTCGTCGAGGATCGCGGCGTACAGCGGGATCCATGGCGGCTCTCCGCCCGCGAGAGCGTCGGACACCGCGGGGCTGGGGCGGAAGGTCGGGATCGGGAACCCGTTCGTCCGTCGCTGGCGGTTCACCGAGAACGAGCCGAGACCGGGCAGATCGAGGTCGTGGCGGGCAAGCACCGCCTCAGTCACCTGCCGGCGGAACGACTCGACGACCTCGGCGCCGACCCGGTGGGCGAGTCGGCCGCCGTGCTCGGTCCAGTACGCGCCCAGCCCGGGATGACGGGCCAGGGAGGCCTCGAACGCTGCCGGCGGGACCGGCTCGGGGTGCCTGGCTGACCAGCCGACCTCCTTCAGCAGCGGCCTCACCGCAGAGGTGGCCGGTCCGTCCGGGAACCCTTGGGATTCGCGGTCGGCCAGGTCGAGCTCATAGACGACCCCCGGGCCGGCGAGCAGGTCCGCCAGCCGATCGCCGTGGTCCACCAGGACCCACAGAAGGAAGTCCTCGAAGGCCTCCACCCCCGCGCAGACCACCCAGCCCGGGAGCTGGAGCGCCGGAGCGACGCGTGCGGACTCGGCGTCGAGCCACCCACCGAGCTCGTACGCGTCGACGGTGCCGAGGAGGTCTCCGTCGTTCGGGTCTCGACGGATCCGCGCCAACAGCTCCGCGCTCATCGCTCGCCCCCGCGCTCGAACGCCGGGTCCGCTAGCCCGCGCGGTGCTCGGCGTCAACTACTTCTCCCCACGGCGACAACTAGAACTCCCCAAGGGTTGTAGCTATTTGGACGAACGCCACGCCGGCGATGGTCACGCCGAGCTCCGTGCCCCACGTGAAGTCGGTCTGCAGCGCTTCGCCAGGCCGGTGGTCCTGCGGGAACCGC
>JBEBJC010000831.1:0-4095 GCA_040080105.1 Myxococcota bacterium | reverse complement strand
CACCCACGCGCCGGGCTGCTCGACCCCGGCGCGTGGGTGTTCGCGCGCCCCGACGCGATCGAGACCGCCCCGCGCCCGCCGGACACCGACCGGGTGGACTGCGGCGACGGCGTCCCGCGCGGGGTGCTCGCGACCCGCGAGTGGTGTGCGTTCGAGCGGTGGGCGTGGCGGCCCGAGCGGCCGCTGGTCGCGACCCGGACCGACGGGGCGCCGGACTGGCCCGACGCCGCGCTCGGCGACGACGGGCGGGCCGCCCGGTCCGAGCGGGTCGAGCTGGTGTTGCGGTGGACCCGCGGCGACGTAGCCGGGGAGCGGAAGATCGAGGTCGCGCCCGCGGCGTGGGACCAGTGGCCGATCGGGCGCGCGGTGCCGGTGCGGGTCGACCGGGCGGCGCAGTTCCTCGCGTTCCCCCAGGGCGACCCGCAGTAGGAGACCGGCAGTAGGAGACCGGCCCCGCTCCCTTGACTATGGGGGCGCGTTCGGCCATGTTCCGAGCGAGGGGAGGCCGTCCGCTGCTCGTCTTGCTCTGGTCCCTGTGCGCCCGCGCCACCACGGTGGAGGAGCTGTCGGCGCGCCTCGCGGAGGTCGAGCCCCAGCGGCCGCTGCGGATCGTGCAGGCGCCGAAGCCGTCGGCCGACGACGTTTCGCGGGTGGTCAGCGGCGGGATCGTGACCCGGCTGCTCGAGTCCGCCAACGGGAACAAGGCGTTCGGCCTCGCGCTGATCCCGCTGTCGATCGGGGTGTTCTGGGCCGCGCTCAACGACGAGACCCGCCACCCGGGGTACACCGCGGTGAGCTACTCCGAGATCGTGTCGGGGCGCGCGTGCGCCTCGGGGAGGCACGTGCTGCAGTTCCTGCCGATCCCGATGATCTCCGACCGGTGGTGGGTCGGGATCCTGACGAAGAACAGCGCGCTGATGCAGGCGAGCGGCGGGTCGATCCGCGAGCTCGCGTGGAAGAGCTCGGTCGACCCGGCCGAGGTGACGAGCGCCTCGGGTCAGGCGATGATCGCGCAGGGCGAGCCGATCGGCTACTCGCGCGGGGCATGGTTCCTGGTGGCGGTGGGGGCGAGGGTGACCTACCTCGAGTACTACCTGCACAGCGACCCGGGCGGCTCGGTCCCGTCGTCGATGGCGTCGATGGCCGCGACCAAGGGCGTGCGCGACAACATCCTCGCGATCCAGCGGTTCGCCGCGGAGGCCCGACCGGCATGCCCCATCGAGTGATCATCGCCGGCTGGTTCGCGCTCGCCGCGCCCGCGTGGGCGTCGGATCCGTTCGCGTGGTCGGAGCTGCCGGCCGAGGATCAGCTCGCCGCCGACCGGACGGAGATCCCGATCGGCAAGGGCGCGCTGTTCGTGCCGTCGCTGACCGGCCCGCCGAACGAGCCCCCGGTGATCCTGGTCGACGGCGACGCCGAGGACGTGGCCGACATCCCGACCGGGCAGCGGGTGCTGCTCGATCCGGGGTCGTACGTGGTGATCGTCAGCCCCGGCAGCCCGATGCAGGGGGTCGGGATCGCGGTCGAGGTGCGCGAGGGCGAGACCACCACCGTGCCGGTCGAGTGGGGCGCGCTGCGGATCGAGGTCGTCGACGACCACCGGGTCCCGCACCGCGGCAGCTACGAGCTGATCCGCGCCGACGACCGCGAGCCGTACGGCACCGGGTTCGGCGCCGACACGCTCGCCGGCGAGTCGCTGATGACCTGGCTGCTGCCGCCCGGGGTGTACCGGATCGTGAAGACCGGCAGCAACTACCGGGCGCTGCGCGACTTCGCGACGGTGTACGTGCCGGAGGGCGGGTTCGTGCGGTACCGGCTGGTGCTCGACCCCGACACCGGCGAGTTCCAGGGCAGCGGGGTGCTGCTGCCCGACGAGTTCGGCTCGCCCCAGGACCGCGACAGCCGGTGGTTCACCAGCGTGGTGGTGGGGGCGGTGGGCTCGCTGACCCAGCAGCAGAACGTGATCGGCGTGGCGAACCAGCTCAACGCGTCGGGCTCGCTGTTCGTCGACGGGCAGCTCGCGTACGGCGCGAACGGGCACCGGGCGAGCGCGCTCGGCCAGATCGAGGAGGGGGCGTCGCGGATCTCGCCCCAGGACGGCGACGCGCTGCCGGTGGTGAAGACCCGCGACCGCCTGCGGCTCGACGCGCTGTACACCTACGACGTGCGCCCGTGGTTCGGGCCGTACGCGCGCGCCACCGCCGAGACCCAGGCGTTCCGCACCGACGTGTTGGTGACCGAGGACACCACCGTGTCGCGCACCTACGCCGACGGGGCGACGCAGACCGAGCTCGTCCCGGCGAACCAGACGTTCTTCGTCGCGGACGCGTGGCAACCCGCGCTGATCCGCGAGGGGGCGGGCCTGAACACCCGGTTCTTCGAGACCCGGTGGGTGAAGCTGAACCTGCGGGTCGGGCTCGGGCTGCGCCAGAACCGGTACGGCGGGGCGTGGCTGGTCGAGGACCTGCCGCGGACCGAGGCGATCGAGTACACGCAGGTGGCGAGCTTCGACCAGGCGGGGGTCGAGTCCACGGTGGTCGCGACCGCGCGCCTGCCGGGGTGGCTGGTGTACGCGACCGACGTGGAGGTGTTCGCCGACTTCCGCGAGATGGGGCGACCGAGCATCGAGTGGCGCAACACGCTCACCTTGCGGCTGACCCGGAACCTGTCGCTCAACGACTACCTGAACCTCGAGCGCACCCCGCAGGTGGTGGACACGATCCAGCTCGAGCACAGCGTGCTGCTGCGCGCGTCGTGGGCGCTGCTGTGAGGGCGGTGTGGG
Source organism: Myxococcota bacterium (assembly GCA_040080105.1). Lineage (GTDB taxonomy): Bacteria > Myxococcota_A > UBA796 > UBA796 > JACKER01. Next base: position 1,313 of record JBEBJC010000831.1, on the reverse strand, counting down.
CGCTCGCGCTGGTCGGGTGTGTGCCAAAGGGTCGGTACGAGCTGGTGCACGTGCAGCTCGACGCCACCCGCACCGCGCTGTCGGCGCAGACCGCGCAGGCGATCGTGGACGCGGGCGAGGCCGAGGCCGCCGTCGCGGCGCTACAGCGAGAGCTCGACGCCCGCCAGGCGCAGCTCGACGAGCTGGTGGCGCGGGCGGCGGTGACCGAGGAGGGCCTCGCCGACGTCGAGCAGCGCGAGCTCGAGCTGCTCGACGCTCTGGCCGAGCTGCGGGTGGCGCTGGAGCAGGCGCGGGCCCAGGTGAAGAAGCCGGCCCCGGCCCCGCCGCCCGCCCCGGTGGAGACGCTCGCGCGGGAGGAGGTCGCGGCGCAGCTGCGGCGGCAGCGGGAGCTCGACCTCGCGCACGAGCGGGCGCTCACCGCGGTCGCCGAGGTGCGGCTCGCGTTCGCGCCGCTGGTCGCGTCGGGTCGGGTCACGGTGGTCGACCAGGGCGAGGTCGTGGTGGTGCGGGTGCCGACCGGCCAGCTGTTCCAGGAGAACTTCTCCACCCTGTCGCCGCGCGGCCGCGCGCTGGTCGAGGCGCTGGCCGACGCGCTCCGGCAGGTGCCCGGGCGCGCGATCGCGATCGAGGGGCACACCGACGACCGCAAGGTGCACACCGCCGAGTTCCCGTCGAACTGGGAGCGCGGGTTCGCCCACGCGCTCGCGGTGCTGCGCGGGCTCGACGGCGTCGACGCGACGCTGTCCGCAGCGAGCCTCGCCGACACCCGGCCGGTCGGGCCGAACGACACCCCCGAGGGCCGCGCGGGCAACGAGCGGATCGAGCTGTGGATCACCACCGACCCCGGCCTCGCCACCCGGTTCGCCCCCACCCCTGCAGCGCCGCCGCCCGAAGAAGAATGAATCCGTCATGCGGAACTTGTTGGTCCTCGGACTCCGTCCTGCGGAATTGTCCCGTCCGATCCCCCTCTCCCCCGCAGCGGGGGAGAGGGTGAGGGGGTGATCCGTCCCCGTCCGTCCCATGGGTGTATCCGACGCCGACACCTGCGCCACGGATGACTCCCGTAGATCTTCTCAGTGAGCGATTCGACGGGGATCCGTGTATCCGAATCGGATACGGAATCCCGGTCGACGCACCCCGGACGCCCCGGTACGGATCGGGTGTGGGGGCGCGCCGCCCTCCACCGGAGGTTCCCATGGCCGCCTCGTCGACCTCGCTCGCGTCCCTGCTCGTGCCCGCGCTCGCCCTGGCCGCCTGCTCCGAGGCTCCGTCCCCCGCGGACGGCGACCTCGGCGTGGTGATGCGGGCCGTGG
>JBEBJC010000830.1:0-4100 GCA_040080105.1 Myxococcota bacterium | reverse complement strand
CTCCCCCCGCTGGACCCTGCGCCGCCCCCGCCGGCAGGCTCCGGGTCGGTGGTGGTGAAGTTCTCGGTCGCGGGACCTCACGTGGCGCAGATCAACTGCGGGCACACGTCCCAGCGGCAAACCGTGGACGGAGGGGAGCTGGTGCTGAGCGGGGTCCCGCCCGGTGGGAGCTGCAGCCTGTACGTGGTGGGAGATCCTGCCCCCAAGCCGGTCCGCGTCGGCCAGACGGTGAGCTGCGTGCCCTCGACCGGGACCCGCTGGCGGTGCACCACGCGATAGGCTCGGGGCGAAGGCCGGTCCCGAACGTCCGAACACTCGGACGCCCCCGGGCGAGGCTGGCGCAGATGTCGCGGTCCGCTGGGGACCGGAGCGACGATCCACGCTGGCTACACGGCACGGGCCTTGCTTCGACCGGTCCGGAGGAGTCGATGATGACGTTGTTGCTGGCCGCTGTCGCGTGCTCGACCTGTCCCGGGTCCGATACCCATCAGGAGCAGCTGGTGGTCGACCTGACCGCCGAGGATCTCGGAACCGAGGGTTCGACCGGAGACACCGGCGACTCGTCGCCCGACTGCGAGTCGGTGTGCGCCGACCAGCTCGGGGGCGGGCTGGGTGTGTGGGAGGTGTCGGCCTGTAGCCTCGACCCGCTGGACGGGGGTGGGGCCCACCTGGACTGTACCGCGCGCGGACCGTACGTCCTCTGCGAGTGATCGGACGGGAGCCACCCGCCGCACTGCCGTTGCGCGCCGCGAGCGGTTCGCGCGACGGGTGACGTCCACCGTGGAGACCCGATGGTCGAGTTCACCCCGGAGTCGCTGACCGGGCAATCGTGCGAACACGTCGCTCCGGTGCCGGGCACCCCCGTGCGGCTGCACCACGAGGTGGTCGAGCCGTTTCTCGGCTTGAGGGCGGCCGCGGCGGAAGACGGCATCGACCTGGTCCCGGTGTCCGGGTTCCGCCGGTCCACGCGGCGACCCACGGCTTCCACCGGCCGTACGACGTGGACCGCGGCGGCGTGCAGCCGGAGCCGTGGCACCCGAGCCACGGCGCCACCGCCGACCGGGCGTACCGCGTGCACGACGTGGTGTTGCTGCGAGCCGCGTTGCTCGGGGCCGGGCTCGCGCTGGAGGCCAAGGTGCTGGCGCGCCTGCCGGAGTTGCACGCCCGGTACGTGAGGTGCACCTGACCTGGCGGACGAGCTACGGATCTCGCCGGGAGGGCGGATGTGGTTGGTGGCGATCGCAGCGGCGGCCGAGCCGACCCTCGTGGTGACCGACGCGGGCACGATCCGCGGCACCGTGTTCGTGGGGGCGGCTCCCGATCGGGTGAAGGCGCTGCTGCTCGATCCGGACCAGCGCCTCGCCACGGTGTCGGGGGAGGGCACCCGCTCGACCACCGAGGTGGACGGCGCGTGTGTACTCGAGCACTCCGACGTGCCCCATCCGATCCGGGCCGTGTCGTACACGGTGCGCAGCTGCCCGACGGCGACCGGCGTACGGTCCGAGCTGGTGCGGTCGGACGACCTGACGCGCCTCACCTCCGTGTGGACGGTGGAGGTGGCGGAGGGCGGAAGCCGCGTGACGTACGAGCTCGACGCCGTGCCGTCGTTTCCGCTGCCGAGCTTCGTCGCGCGGGCGTCGGCCAAGGGCGGCGTGTACGACGCCCTGGCGGCGGTGGCGCGCCGCTTCGGGTCGTGACAGCGAGGCGTCGTCTCGCTCAACCCGCAGGAGACGACGCGGCCTCGAACTGTACGGGGGGGATGGGGTCGAAGGATGCGGAAGGGGGGAGTTGAACCCCCACGCCTCGCGGCACAGGATCCTGAATCCTGCGTGTCTGCCAGTTCCACCACTTCCGCGTGGGAACGAACAGGCATTAACGGACGCCCCAGAGAGCGTCAAGCGGGCTTGCCCAGGTCGCGTCGGTGGATAGAAACCGGCCGGCGCAGATGCGCCGGAGGCTCGATGGGCATCTTCGACATGTTTCTCGGCGAGGAGCGGCGAATCCAGAAGTCGCAGCGCACGCTCACCAACCGCGACGTCCAGGCCGAGGATCGCGACGCGGCCGCGCGGTGGCTCGCCGACAACGCCACGCCGAAGGCGCTGCTCGCGCTGCTCACGCGGTTCGACATGAACCTCGAGAACCAGCTCAAGGACAAGACCGAGAAGGACTTCGTGTACGGGCTGCTGGTGGGGATGGGGGAGAAGGTCCACCGGCCGCTCGATCGCACGTTGGAGAAGTGCCGGCAGATCGCGTACCCGATCCGGATGCAGCTCGAGCTGCTCGGCGAGGAGCGCACCGTGAGCAAGGTGTTCGAGCTGCTCGAGATCGAGCGGAGCAAGGACGACTTCAAGCCGCAGAAGAAGATCGACCTGCTGGTGTGGATGGCCGACCGCCGCCACCCCGAGGCGATTCGGTCGGTGCAGCCGTTCCTGGAAGACTTCGACGAGGGCGTGCGCTACGCGGCGGCCGAGGTGATCGTGGCCCAGCAGGACGACGCGGGCCGGCCGCTGCTCGACGCGGTGCTGGCGAACCCGAAGGAAGACTCGAACCGCCTGCGGGTGCGCCTGGCGGACGTGTTCGTGGGCCGCCGGTGGCCGATCGGCGAGGCGGCGGCGGCGCACCTCCCGAGCGGGTTCTCCGCCCGCGACGGGCGGGTGGTCAGCGGGTAGCTACCGATCGTCGGAGCCGGTCGGCCCCAGGAAGTGGAAGTGGTTCGGCCACGGGAACGACACGAACGACAGCGTGATCGACGGCGACAGCGCCTCGACCTCGTGGTACCACCCCGCCGGCACGAACAGCGCCTCGCCCGGATCGAGCTCCACGTCGACCGCGGCCTCGCCGAACCGGTCGCGCAACGTGCCGTCCAGGTAGTACCCGTCGAGCAGCAGGTGGTGGCGCGCCCGGAGCCGCGGCGCGAGCCGGACCCGCTTGTGCCCCTCGACCTGCACCAGCAGCACGTTGTGAGGGTCGAAGTGCGCGGGGGTCCGCGTCCCCGCTGGGCCCGCCCACATCGACACCCCGCGCGGGGGGTCTGGCGCCACGAGCAGCGGCGGCACCGTCCGGAGATCGTCCCACAACGCCGCGAACTGTGGATCGGCGAGCCAGCCGTTGCGCGAGACGACGTACAGGGCGTTGGTGGTCTCGGACAGCGCGCGGGCGACGAACGCCGGCACCGACATCCGCGCGACGTCTCGCTCGGTGTCCGATGGGCGCGCCGCGCGGTCTCGGCCGACGTTCACCTCGACCGTCGCCTCGGCGAACCGCTCCGCCAGCCACCGCAGCGACCAGGTCTGCACCGCCGGGATCTGGCGCCCCACCTCGGTGAGCTTCACCGGGCGGGAGCTCAGCCAGTGGCGCTCGTACAGGTCTTCCACCGTCAGGGTGGGCCGGGTCGGGACCGACACGGGTCCCGCGGCGAGCCGCTCGCCGAGCTTGTCGAGCCGGATCGCGAGCGCCGCCTCCGTCAGGCGTTCCCGCAGCTGCGCGAAGCCGGGGTCCCGCTCGATGCGGGCCACCTGACCGACGGCCTCGTCCGGGGGGACGCCGTGGCTGACCAGCGCCGAGACGATGCCCTCACGCTGCGCGGAGAACAGCAGCTGCTCCACCACCCACAGCTCCCACCGGGTCGACAGCCGGGTCTCGGTCACCACTTCGGCTGGCCCTCGACCGGCGCCGCAGGCGGGGGCGGCTCGGGGGCCAGCACAGGCCCCACGAGCCGCTCCGGACAGCCTCCGTGGCAACAGGGGCCGCAGGTGGGCGCAACCTGGGGGTGCAGGGGCTCGAGCACGCTCAGCTGAACCTCCTCGCCAGCCCGCACCTCGAACCCCTGTGGCCCGACCTCGAACCGGCCCACCGGGAGCAGCCCGGAGTAGTCGCCCACGGCGAGCTGGGAGCGAGCGAACGCGATGCACGCCAGCGCCTCGTCGGACAGCCCCGCCGGCAGCAGCCAGGCGAGGCTCGTCGGCCCGGTGAGCCGAACCTCCGAGTACTCGCGCGCGATCCGGTCGAGCTCGGCCTGCGCCGGTCCCCCGGGACGGAGCGCGACCTGCTCCCGCAGCGCCGCGCGGTACCGCCCCAGGTCCCCCGCTCGCCGAGCCGAC
>JBEBJC010000829.1:0-4104 GCA_040080105.1 Myxococcota bacterium | reverse complement strand
CGCGTTGTTCGGGTCCGTCCCGTAGAACGCCTCGCTCACGTCGTCGATCCCGTCACCGTCGGTGTCGACCCAGTCGATCGGCTGGGTCACCACCGGCGACGCGCCACCGGTCACCCCGTACCCGCCGCGTGGATCGGACTCGAGCTCCATCGGCGGCGCGTCGACCGGCGCCGTCACCTCTCCTCCGGGCGCGCGGTCGACCGGCGCGACACCGGACGGCTCACAACCCGCCGCGAGGGCCAACACTACCCACAAGCTCGCTCGAAACATGGGACCTCCCCGGGTCGCCGCTCGGTGACCCGTGTCTCCGAGTACCGCCGGCCCCGAACCACCCGTTTCACAGGTCGGTTCACACGCGCGGACCCGCGTTAGCCGAGGGAGGAGCCTGCGAATCTCGGACTCTGTGAACTCGGTTCGGTGGCGGTCAACTCACGCACCGCGTCGACCAGCCGGCGCTCCCATGGCCGCACCTCGAGCGTGGACAGGTCCGACCCGACCGTGGGCTGGCCGGTGACGCGGGCCACCCGGTGTCGCAGCACCGCGGTCCACCGGGGATCCGGGCCACCCGAAGACGGGAGCGCTGCTGGCGGCTCCCCGAGCTCACTCGCCGCGGCGACGCAAGCGAGCGCGAACGCGGAGCGGATCACCGGGTTGCGCCCGGTGGGACCGGCGGCGAGCAGCTGGTGAGCCTCGCGCCGCAGGCCCTGCGACCGGAGCCACTCTGCACGCAGCAACGTCGCCCGGTCCCGCTCGCCGGGCACCGCCGCCAACGGGTCGAGCACCACCGCCGCGTCGGCCGTCCCGAGCTCGAGCAGCTCGATCGCCACCCGCCTGCGGTGGGCCCCGTCACCCACCCCGCCGAGCGCCTCCCACAACATCCCTGCGGCCGCCGGGTCGCCCGATCGGCGAGCGATCACCGCCCGCGCCGACAGGACCTCCGCCCGCAGCGCCACGTGGCGCGACCGGACGACCTCCCGCTCGAGCGCGTCGACCCTCGCCCGGGCCTCGTCGAACGCGCCGGTCTCACACCACAGGGAGACGCGGGCGACCCTGGCGTACAGGCCGGACAGCGGCAACGTCTCGCGCGACGCGAGCCCCTCGAGCCGGTCGATCGTCTCGGACGCCTCGTCGAACCAGCGCAACCCGAGCTGCGCCTCCGCCACCCGCAGCAGCCCCATCAGCCGCGACCGGGCCTCGGGGGCGTCGGCGAGGGTGATCTCGGCCTGGGTGAGCGCCTCCTCGTACCGCTCGGCCCGCACCAGGGCGTGGGCGAGGTCGACCCGCAGGGAGTTGACCAAGCCCGGGCGCCCCGACGCCGCCGCGTGCTCGACCGCGCGGCCGAACACCTCCGACGCGTCGTCGGCGGGCAGCGAGGAGCCGCGGACCTTCTCGATCCGGGCCTCGAGCTCGGCCACCAGCCGCGGGATCGGGTCGACGATCCGCGCCAGGCTGGCCCGCGCCGCCGCCAGCGCGGCCTCGACCCCCACCTCGTCACCGGCGTTCGACGACACGCTGGCGAACCGCGCGTGCAACGACGCCGCCACCGCCAACATCCCCAGCCGTTCGGCGTCGGCCGCGACCTGCCGGTACACCGCCATCGCCTCCTCGACCCGCACCTGCCCGAACACCCAGAACGTGCGGTGCAGCCCGACCCACACCCGCGCCGGCTCCGACAGGGGGGACGCCCACGCCCGCTCCACCAGCGAGCGGTACTCCGACCGCCGCACCGCCACCGACAACAGCTCGAGCGCCCACCCGAGCAGCTCCGCCCACCGCGGGTCGGTCGACGTCCGCAGCGCCACGTCCGCCGCCGCGCACACCTCGTCGAGCTCGTCCAGGTCGGCGGGCCCCACCACCGGCAGGGGATCGCGCCCGAACTTCTCTCGGAGCGAGGTGGCGTACTCCGCCGCGTGCCGCTCCTCGACCGCGGGGTCGCGGTGCCCACACCACGCGCGCATCGCCCGCAGCACCGCGAACCGGGGGCGCTCCGTCGGGCCCGCGGCCATCACCACCCCCGCGTCGACCAGCGCCGCCACCACCGACCGCAGCGGCGGGGCCCCCACGGGCAGCGCCACCACCCGCGCGGCGGAGGTGAGGGTGAACGAGCGAGCGAACACCGTGAGCTGGCGCAGCACGTCGCGCACCACGGGGTCCATCCGCTCGATCAGCGACCCGAGCTCCGCGCGCAGCTGGCGGGTGGGCTCGTCGGGCGCGGACAGCCAGTCCCCGTCGGCGACCGACCGGGCCACCTCGATCGCCCCGAGGCTGACGATCTGGGGCGCGAGCAGCTCGAGCGCCAGCGGCAGCCCGTCCACCCCGTCCGACACGGCGTGGAGCGCCTCCCGCACCGGCGCGGGGTCGAACGACCCGTCGATCGCCCGCACCCGCCTCACCAGCAGCTCGACGCCGGCAGCACCCAACGGGGCGATCCGCACCGACCGGACCCCGGACAGCGGCGCTCGCGCCACGACGACCCACTGGGTGGACGGTGCCTGCGCCGACCACCGGCGGACCTCGGCGGCCGCGTCGAGCAACGCGTCGACGTCGTCGACCACCACCACCGGGGCCGCCCCTCGCTCGGCCAGCCGGCGCGCCCGGGCCAGGTCCACCAACTCGGCGCCGCGGGACTCGGCGTACGCGGTGGCGACCGCCGACTTGCCCACCCCGGGCGGGCCGACCAGCGCCATCACCCCGGGGCCTCCGGCCGCCAGCGCGGCGAGCTCCGGGGTCCGACCGATCAGCGACGACTCGGGCCGGCCCGCCGGGTCGGGCCGCAGGTCGGCCAACATCACCCCGACGCCGGGGACGGTGAGCAGGTGCCGCGGCTGCGCCACGTCCCGCTCGAGGCTGGCGCGGAGTCGATGGACGGTCGAGTACAACGTGCGGCTGCGGGTCTTCGGCGAGTAGCCCCACACGTGCTGCAGCAACACCGCGTGGGGGACCACCTGACCCGGCCGATCCGACAGGTACCGCAGCAGGCGGACCTCGATCGGCCGAAGCCGCTCGACGCCGTCGACGGTACCAGCGTCGAGATCGACCACCCGACCGGACAATTCGAATCGACGTGCCATCTCGAGCTCCACCGAGTCTACTGGGAGGTGGTGCTCAGTCGTCACTCGGGTCGAAGGCGTTCGTCCCGGCCAGGATCTCCGAGCCGTCGTTGGTGCCTCCGCCGTCGGTGTCGTCGGTCAGGACGTGGTCGTCCCCGCGGCGGGCCGGGTCGGTCCATCCCACGTCGAACTCGAACTTGTCGTCGGCCCCGCCCCCGTCGGTGTCCACCAGCAGCGGGTCGGAGCCCCACCAGGTCTCGGTCGCGTTGTCGAGCCCGTCCCCGTCGTCGTCACCCCACGGGTCCGCCAGGTCGTCCGAACCGTCCAGCGGATCGGTGAACGCGTCCCACTCCTCTCCGTCGGGCGAACCGCCGCCGTCGGTGTCGGGGTCCCCCGGATCGGTCCCCAGCCAGAACTCGAGCAGGTCGGACAGACCGTCCGCGTCGGCGTCCGCGTCCGCGTCGATCGCGTCGTCGGTCGGGTCGAGCGGGCTCTTGTAGTCCGCGACCTCGTCGCCGTCGGTCGCGCCGCCCCCGTCGGTGTCTGCGTCCAGCGCGTCACAGCCGTAGAAGTACTCCCACTCGTCGGTCAGCCCGTCGCCGTCCGAGTCGAGCAGCAGGACCCAGTCGTCGCCACCGTCGTTCGGGTCGGTGAAGGTGAAGAACAGCTCGTCGTAGTCGGTCGCCCCGCCGCCGTCGGTGTCCGGGTTCGTCGGGTCGGTGCCGTACCAGGACTCTTCCACGTTGTCGACCTTGTCCCCGTCGGGGTCGCCGTACGGGTCGAGGATGTCGTCCGCGCCGTCGAGGGGGTCGGTGAGCTGGTACAGTTCGGTCCCGTCGTCGACGCCGCCGTTGTCTGTGTCCGGGTCGTTCGGGTCGGTGCCGTACCACGACTCCTCGAGGTCGGTCACCCAGTCCCCGTCACTGTCCAGGAACGGGTCCGTCCCGTCGTCCGACGGGTCGAGCGGGTCCAGGTTGTACCAGAGCTCGTCCGCGTCCCACATCCCGCCCCCGTCGGTGTCCGGGTTGTTCGGGTCCGTCCCGTACCACGCCTC
>JBEBJC010000828.1:0-4104 GCA_040080105.1 Myxococcota bacterium | reverse complement strand
GGTCACACCCGGCCCCGCCGCGACCGGGTGTGACCCAGACGATCCCGCGCTGTCGCCGCTCGAGCTCCAGATCTTGGCGATGCCCGCCGACAGCTGGCTCGAGATCCCCGACACGCCGTTCCTCGACACGTGTAAGGGGGTGGAGGCGCTCCGCCCCGATCTGACGCTGAACGAGGGGTGCGCCGCGATCGTGAACGACTGGAGCGGCGGGGCGTGGGACCCCGACCATCGCTGGCTGCTGTTGTGGGGGGGCGGCCACGGCGGGTACGCCGGCAACGAGGTGTACGCCCTGTCGTTGCACGAAGGCGCGTGGTCGGTGCTCACCGAGCCGTCCACGGGTCCGTTCGACGACACCGACCCGCTGCCCGACGGCAACCCCGCCTCCCGCCACACCTACGAGCAGCTCGCGTGGCTCGACGACGCGCACGGGATGTTCGCGTGGGGCGGCTCGATCGCGCCCAGCGGCAACTCGACCGACACGACCTGGCGCTTCGATCCCGGCACCGGCGCGTGGACTCGGCTCGCCGAAGATCTGGTGTACGAGTCGGTGGGGAACTTCAGCGCCGGCACCGCCTACGATCCGATCACCCACCGCGTGTTCGTGCGGTCGTACACCCACTTCCAGGCGTACGACGTGGTCGCCGACCAATGGCAGGAGATCGGGGACTTCGGCTTCCCGCCGTATTGGCCCTCGTTGTCGGTGTACGGGGCGCGCTCGGCAGCCCTCGACCCCACGCGGCGCCTGCTGTTCTCGTTCGGCGGCGGCGACTACCTGGTGTACGACCTCGACGCGGACGCGTTCGTGTTCGACGACTGGGTGACCACCGGCGGGTCGCCGTTCGACAACTCGGCCACCGCCGGCGACCACGCCGAGCAGGCCTACGCGACCGCTGGAGCCGAAGTGCTGACCGCCGAGGGTCCGGGGCTCGAGTACGAGCCGCCCGCAGACGCGCTGGTGGCGTGGGTCGGTGGCGGCCCGTGGTCCCTCGACCTCACGTCGAAGGTGTGGAGCCGCGGCTCTGGGATCGGGGCGCCCGCCACCCCGGTCTCGCGCGGGACCTACGGCCGGTGGGCGTGGGTCTCGTACCTCAACGCGTTCGTGTTGGTGAACGAGGCCGATCAGAACGCGTTCGTGTACAAGCACACCGCAGGGTGCGGCTAACCCTCGCCGACCGCTCGATCCCGGCGTAAGTGCGCTGCGAGGTCCCGAATGTTCATCCTCCTGCTGGCCTGTGAGCCCGTCAAAGAAATCAACGTGGACCCAGTGGAGGCCACGACGTCGACCCCGACGCTCGAGGACTCGCCGCCGGTGCACGTCGACAGCGGGTGGACCCGCACCGAGCCCGTGGACACCGCGCTCGACAGCGGGACCGGACCGTGGGTCGACTCCGGCGCCGACTCCGGCACCGCGCCGCCGCCGGACACCGGCACCGACCCGGGTCCCGACCCGAACGAGCCACCTGGCGCACCCGTGATCGCGCTGTCACCCGACCCGCCCGGCGCCGGGTACGACGACGTCGCGTGTGACGTGGTCGGCGCGGCGATCGACCCCGAGGGCGCCCTGGTCACGTACCAGGTCGCGTGGGAGCTCGACGGCGATCCATGGGGCGGCGCGGTCGAGACCCGAGCGCTCGCCGGCGACACGATCCCGGCCGCCGAGACCGCCGAGGGCCAGGTGTGGACCTGCCGGGTGACCGCGAGTGACGGGGAGTCCGACGGCCCGCCGGCCGAAGCCGACGTGTCGGTGGCGCCCACGCTCCTGCTCGACGGCGTCGACGCGACGTTGACCGAGGGCACCTGGGACTACGCGGTGGTCGCCCTCACCGGCGGCGCCACCCTCACCGTGCAGGGCGAGGTGGTGCTCACCGCGCGCGAGGTCGTGGTCGACGCCACGTCCACCATCGACGGCGACGGTGGAGGGTGGCTCGGCGGGGTCGAGAAGACCGACGGGACCGGGCCCGCCCCTGGCCAGGGCAAGAAGGACGACGGAGGCTCGGGCGCCGGCCACGGAGGCCTCGGCGGTGACGGTGGCGACACGCTGTCGTTCCTGGCCGGCGGGGCCGAGGTCGGAGCGCTCGACACCCTCGAGGCGCTCGCCGGGAGCGGCGGCGGCGGCAGCGGCGGCGCGTACGCAGGCGAGGACGGCCTGGGCGGCGCAGGGGGCGCAGGGGTGTGGATCGCCGCGCAGGAGATCACCGTCGACGGGGTGATCACCGTTTCCGGCCTCGCCGGGGAGACCGGGACGGACGGCGCGGGAGGCGGAGCCGGGGGCACGATCCTGCTGCAGGGCGACGTGGTCGAGGTGAGCGGGTCGCTCGTCGCCGACGGCGGGATCGGGGGCGACGGCACCAACACGTTCGGGTACGGCGGCGGGGGCGGCGCCGGCGGCCGGATCAAGGTGTTCTACGACACCTCCCTCGACGTGGGTGGAGCCTACGTCTCCACCACGGGTGGGTGGTACGGCTACGGGTGGTTGAGCTTCTGCACCAGCGGCTCCCCCGGGACCTACGCCGAGGTGGTGTCGCCCTGGCCGTAGCGCACGAGGTGGCCCAGGCAGCGCGGGAGGCCGCGCGCGGGCTCGAGCGCGGACCCCGGTGGAGCGTGGCGCGGGTCGGGGTCGACCTGGCGATCGCCGTCGGGCTCGGCGCCGTCGCCGAGATCGTCGATCGGGGGTGGGTCACCGCTGGGGTCGTGCTGATCATCGGGGCGTTCCCGCTGCACGACGTGCTCGTGCACGGCCACGAGGCGATCCACGGGCTCGCGTCCCGCAGCCGGGGGGTCAACGCGCTCGTGTTGTGGGGCACCCACGCGCTGGTCGGGATGTCCGGGCGGTCCCACCGCGCGTTCCACCTGGACCACCACCGGTTCCTCGGCACCGATGACGATCCGGAGCGCAGGATCCATGGCGCAGGCGGGTGGTTGGGCCCGGTGCGCGTGGTGCTGCTGTCCCATGTGCTGGTGCACCGGCACGCGTGGCGGTCGCCGCACACCCGCGCGGGGCGAGCCGCGATGGGGGTCGACCTGTGCGCCGCCGCCCTGCTGCACGCCGCGCTGGTTGCGGCGGTCGGCCCGCGCGCGTGGGCGACGTACCTCGTTCTCCCCGCGATGTTCGGCTTGCCCCCGATCGCCGCCCTCCGGGCGCTCACCGAACACCTCGCCCCGCGCCCGACCGACCTCGCGTCGACCCGGGCCACCGCCGCCCGCCGGGTCGGGCAGCTCGGGTGGTCGAACATCGACCACCACGTGGAGCACCACCTGTGCCCCCAGGTCCCGTGGCACCACCTGCCCGCGCTCCGCGCGCGCCTCGCCCCGTTGTACGCCCAGCGCGGCGTGGAGGTGGACCACGGGTTGTTCCGCACCGCGTTCCGGATCTGGCTCGACGGGTCCGCTGGACACTGAACACACGTTCTGTTACACCCAGCGGATGCAGCTCCAGACCCGGCTGTTCACCGTCACCGAGCCGCGCCTCGACGAGCGCGCGGTGTTCGGTGCGCGGCGGATCGAACTCGGCGGCACCTCGTTCCTCGATCACGCGCCCCGCTCCGTGCTCGGCGACGACGTGTTGTTCGACCGGCTGGTGGCCCGGATGGCGTGGGCCGAGGTGCAGCGCCCGATGTACGACCGGGTCGTCGCGGTCCCGCGGCTGCTCTCCGCCGTCCCGGCCGACGGCCCAGGGGACCCGGTGCTCGACCAGCTGTCCGCCGTGTTGTCGGCCAAGTACCAGCGCCCGGTCGATCGGATCACCCTCGCCCTGTACCGCGACGGCCGCGACAGCGTGGCGATGCACGGGGACCGCGTGGGCGAGGTCGACGACTGCATCGTCGCGATCGTGTCGCTGCGCGGGCCTCGGAGGTTCCTGATCAAGCCGCGCGCCGGCGGGGAGCGTCGGTCGTTCGATCTCGGCCACGGGGACCTGTTGGTGATGGGCGGCGCGTGCCAGCGCGACTTCGACCACGGGGTGCCGAAGGTCGCGTCGGCGGAGCCGCGGATGGCGGTGATGCTCCGCACCCCCGGGTGCGCGTGAGCGGTGAAAGAACGGGCACCGGCCGTCGTACCTCCCCCGGAGGACGACGCCATGCCCAACGAGACCGAACGGTCCCCGCC
>JBEBJC010000827.1:0-4115 GCA_040080105.1 Myxococcota bacterium | reverse complement strand
GTCCCCAGCAGCACCCGGGCTCCGCCCGCGCCGCCCTGGATCCGGGCGGTGCCCTCCTCGGCGAGCCGCTCGATCGCCCACCCGAGGCGGCCGTCGCCGAGCCGCTCCGGCGCGAGCTCGAACACCCGCACCAGCGCGATCAGCGCGGTCACGTCGGCCAGGTCGTCGCTGCCCTGCAGGCCGTCGACCGCGCGCACCGCCGCCGACAGCAGCTCGTCGCGCACCTGCGCCAGGTCCCCCAGCGCCACGTTCGGGACCGCGCCGGGCTCGTCCTTGACCACGCGCTCGCGGTCCACCGGGGCGCCGGCCACGTGCCCGTGCGCGAGGCGCTCCACCAGCCCGATCGCGCGCACCAGCTCGGGCAGCGCCGCCTCGGCCACCACCGTGGTGCGAAGGTCGTCGAGCGACGACGCCAGCAGCTCGGGCAGCCCACACTCCGCGACGGTCGACACCACGTCGATCCGGATCCCCGCGCTGAGCTTGTCGTCGGCCTCGAGCGACGCGATCTTGGACCGGATCGCCCCTTCGGCCGCCTGAGGCAGGGTCACCCCGCGCAGCGCGGCCGCCGCGAGGGTCGCCTCGGTCGCCGCCGACCACTCGATCCGCCACACCGAGGTGAGCGCCTCGTCGCTCGAGTCGAGCGGCTCGGCGTAGGTGATCCCGGCGGCCGCCATCCGGTGCAGGGTGACCTGCCGCCGCCGATCGGTCTCGGACCGCAGCGGGTCGAGCCGGGTCGGCTCGGTGAGTGGATCGTCGGCCGGGCCCGGCAGCTTGAGCGCGGCGAGCAGCGCCTCGACGTGTGGCGCGAGCCCGGAGCGCGGGGTTCCGTTGGCCAGGGTGCCCCGCCCGCGGCCCACCAGCACCTTCTCGAGCGCGCGCGCGACCACCCGACCCCGGCCCAGGACCTCGCCGTGTCCGAGCGCGGTGGTGACGGCCTCCAGCAGCTCGCGACGGCCGGGGGAGGGCAGATCGCGCATCACCGCCAGGCCCTTGGCGAGGCGCAGCGCCTCGGCCGCGTCCGGGGTGCCGGCGACGTGGCGCTCGCGCCGGATCGCGCGGCACACCTCGACCAGCACCTGCCCCGCGACCTGCTCGACCGAGCCGCCGGGCGTCCGCAGGGCGTGGAACACCCGCTGGTGCCACTGCGGGTCGCGGATCCCTGCGGGGTACCCCGAGCGGCTGTCGAGCTGCTCGAACCCGTACGGCAGCAGCGACGTGACCACCGTGTCGGTCCGCGCCCGCGCGGACGCCGCAGGGAGCCGGGGCAGGGGATCGAGCGCCGGATCGAGCAGCGCGGCGCCGTGGAACGCGCCGACCACCGCCACGATCCGCCGCTTGCCCGCTTCGCGCGCCGCCGCCAACCGCTCGCGCATGTACCGCTCGCGCGCGAGGTCCGACACCGAGACCGCGGACCCGGCGTCGGCCCGCAACGACCAGCCGTACAGCAACGCCGCGCGCCGGATCTGCTCCGGATCCGCGCCAGCGGCGGGCGCCTCCACCAGCTGGTCCCACAGCGACTCGTGGTCCGCGGCCTGCTCGCGCGCGAGCAGGGAGCGGCCGATCCGGTGCGGCTCGCCTTCGGCCGGGGGCGCCTCGCCGTGCTCCTCCGCGCGCCGGGCCAACGGCAGGTCGAACGGCTCCACCGGGACCCCGCGCCGCGCCGCCCACCGCACCACCTGCAGCTCCGGCGAGAAGTCGGCGAACGGGTAGAACGCGACCGATCCGCCCGACACCGCTCCGAGCGCGAGCGGCGCGGTGGCGTCGGGGTGGGCCACCCACTCGATCCATGGGGCGAACTCGGCCGGCAGCTCGACCAGCACCTGGTCGGGCTCGAACCCGTCCAACAGCCGGTCCACCCCAGCGGCGATCGCCGAGCTGTGGTGCCGCACCCCGATCAGCCACGGATCGGTCGATCCAGCGAGCGATCCGGCGACTTCGGGAAGTGGAAACCGGTGCTCGGGTCCGGCGGTCATCAGGCCCCCGGTGCCGCTCTAGCCGGGCGACCGTCGGCCGGCTACGCGCCGAACCCGGTGAGGATCCTGCCCATCACCTCGGCGCGCACCGCCTCCCCGTCGATCGACTCGAACGGGAACCCGAACACGACCACGCCGTCGCGCACGACCGCCGCGGTGCCACCGAGCCCGCCGAGGTACTCGAGCGCCGGCGCCCCGCCGACCGGCTCGAGTTGGTCGGGGAACGACACGTCTTGCGTGCCCGGGCTGTAGAACCCGAGCTCGCCCACGCCGTCGAACAGGCCGCCCGCCACCGGCGCGGCCGAGTAGGTCTCCGCGTCGTCGCCCGCGTAGTCGACCCCGAGGACCCCGGTGAGGAACCCCTGATCGGTCGGGGCGCCGAGCAGTCCGAGGTCCCACGCGAGCTCGGCCCCGGACACGAACAGCCGCGTGCCCGAGGTGACCGCGTCCGCCACCAGCAGCTGCTCCAGGTCGTCGAACGTCTCGTCCTCGCTCGACTCCTCCCCGGAGGCCCACACGACCACCTCGTACGCCGACAGGTCGACCTCTCCGTCGGCCACCGACCGGTGATCGGCGGTGTCGAACGGCCTGCCGCCCAGCGCGCGCGCGTGCTCCGCCACGAAGTCGTGCCCGCCGCCGGTCGGGTTCTCCCACTGCGACGGGGTGTGCCACCGATCGTTGCCGTCGACGACCAGCACCGAGGGGGGATCGAGTGACGGCCACCCGGCGAGCACGTCGGACGCGTCGCTCTCGCCCGCGCCGTTGACCGCGGTGATCCGGACGTACCGCGCAGCGTCGAGCGGGAGGTCTCCCGCGACGAACCCAGCCGGGGTGACGAACCGCGCGTCCGACCGCCGCCACACCCGGGCGTCGTCCGACAGCCACACCACGTAGCCGTCGGCCCCGTCGACCGGATCCCACCCGAGCTCCAGCGTGCCGTCGGCGGGGGAGCGCACCCACAGCAGCTCCGGTCGGGCGGGCCGGGCGCCGAGCCGGCGGAGATCGGCGGCGACGACCTCCACGATGTCGTCCTGCAGCCCGCGGGCGGTGGTGGAGTCGCCCACGTCGTTCATCAGCACCGAGATCAGGTACCGGTGCCCGTCGTGGGCGTGGTGGAGCACGCCGCTGGTCGCGATCACCCCGGTGAGGGTGCCGGTCTTGCCCACGAACCGCCCGAGCGTGTCGGGGCCGGTCATCCGCGACCCGAGGGTCCCGAGCACCCCGGCGGTGCTGAACCCGCGCCGCCACGCGAGCCCGGCGGGCCGGTCGAACAGGTAGGCCTCCATCTCCACGATCTGGCGCGGAGTCACCGCGTTGGCGTGGGACAGGCCCGACCCGTCGTACAGCTCGAGCCCGGTGGTGTCGATCCCCGCGGCGGCGAGCCAGTCGGCGACGGCCTCCCCGCCCGCCTCCGGGCTGTCTTCGCCGGCGAGCAGCCACCCCTCGTGCTGGCCGAGCAGGTCGGCGAACTCGTTGTGCGAGTACACCAGCAGCGGGTGGCACGCGACGCCCAACGTGGGGGAGCCGCGGCGGGCGAGCTCGGTCCACCCGCCGGGGGGCTCGAGGCCGACCGCGGTGTCCACCGTGCCGAGCGAGATCCCGCGGGCTTCGAACGCGGTCCACACGGCGTCGGCAGCGGCTGCCCGGTAATAGTCGGCGTCGTAGTACCCGAGCTCGTACCCCTCGAGCTCGAACTGGCCCGAGACCACCAGGGTGTCGATCGAGCGCACGCCGGCGTCCCACGCCAGGTCCGCCATCCGGTCGGCCGGGAACTCGGCGGTCGGGTAGAACCAGCTGGACCAGGTGAAGTCGTGCTCGCCCACCAGGACCGCCTCGTCCAGCGCAGCGCCGGGCGCCGCCGCCCACAGCGACACCTCCATCCGGTGGTCCACCCCGAGAGAATCGAGCGCGACCGCGGTGGTGAACAGCTTCGTGTTCGACGCGGGGGTCTTCGGCAGGTCCTCGTCGCGCGCGTACACGACCTGGCCGTTCTCCGCGTCGACCACGTACACGCCGGTCGTGTACGACGTGCCGTCGACGATCGCGTCGATCGCGTCGGCCAAGTCGTCGAGCACCCCGGAGGGCAACGTCGGCGGGGTGGGGACCACCGCCCACGGATCGCCGGTGGGGCTGGTCTGGGTC
>JBEBJC010000826.1:0-4117 GCA_040080105.1 Myxococcota bacterium | reverse complement strand
GAGCGGGCTCACCCGCTGCAGCACCCACCGCGCCCCGCCGCCGACCCCCATGTGGACACACCGGTCGAGCAGCAGCGCGAGCGACCGCAGGGTCACCAGGTCGAGCGCGCGCGCGATCGGCAACACCGGGTCGACGATCCGCACCACCGCGACCTCGTTCTGCGCTGCCTGCACGTACTCCAGGTTCCCGGCGCGCTCGAACCGCCGCCGCCACCCGTCGGACCACAGCGGCGCGCCGCCGACCGGAGCCATCCGGCGCGCCTCGTCCGGGGAGGTCAGGTTCGCGACGAGCTCGTCGGACGCAGGGCCGAACACCGCCTCGAACGTCGTGTCCGGGGGGAGGCGCCCCGCGAGGCGACGCGAGCGCTCGCGCGCGGCGGCGAGCACGGCCCCGAGCAGGCCGCTCCGCTGCGGGAACAGCAGCAGGCCGAACGACAGGCCGAAGTGGGTCCGCTGGTACGCAGGGTGCTGCGGGTCGGCGTACTCCACGTCGGCGTCGACCGCGGCGTAGCCGCGAGCGCCCGACTCTCCCCGCGCGATCACCCGCAGCAGCTGAACCTTGTCGGCCACGGTGAGCACCGCGGCGGCGGCGGGAGCGCCGTCGAGCGGCTCCTCACCGAACTCGGGCGCGTACTCCGGGTGGCGCGCGGCGGCGACCGCATCGGGCGACCCGTACACCGCGCCGAACCTAGGGAGTTCCTCGTCCTCGGGGGCCGCGTGTGCCTGGTCGAGCTCGGCCTCGTCGTACCCGAGGCCACGGGGCTCGAGCGGGTGGTCGGTCGCCGGGGGTTCGCGGGTCTCGTCGTCGACCAGCGCGTAGTCGACGTCGCCTTGGGCGAACGCCTCGGGGGGGTCTTCGTCGTCCGCGCCGAACGAGTCGTCCATCGCCGCCGGGTCGGGCTCCGCGTACGCCTCCCCGAACGAGTCGTCCATCGCCGCCGGGTCGGGCTCCGCGTACGCCTCCCCGAACGAGTCCAACTCCTCCCCGAACGAGTCGTCCATCGCCGCCGGGTCGGGGTCGCCGTACCGGTCTTCCTCCGTCCACAGCGCAGGGTCGAACCCGTCCTGGTACCCCATCGGCTCGGCCGCGCGCTGTTCGGCCTCGAGCACGTCGTCGCCCCCCCACGCGAGGGCCGGGCCCGGCGAGCCGTACCGGTCGTCGGGCGGGGGCGCGCCGCCCAACCGCCGACGGTCGAGCGCGTTGCCGGTGAAGTCCGCCGCGAGCGCGATGCTCGGCGCCCGGTCGAGCGCGTCGGGCCCGATGGTGAACCGGGGGTCGCGACCGGTCGGGTCCCCGTAGGTCGCGAGCGCGTAGTAGATCCGCCTCGAGCCCGCGAACCGCTTGAGCTGGTCCGACGGCAGGATGAACGTGGTCTCCCCGCCCGGCGCGCGCAACATCCCCACCGGGCGGGTGGTGTAGAAGTTGGTCGGGCTGCGGCTCGGCCGCGCGTCGAGGTGGAACAGGCGCGGATCGGTCGCGCACACGACCTCGAAGTACCGCTCGTTCGGCACCCGCACGGAGAACGAAGCAACCGGAAACCGCTCGGACAGCTGCTCGCGAATCGGGACGATCTGTTCTTGCATGCCACCACCCGGGACGACGCCAGGCCAACTGCACGGACCGTGCCTGGCTCGCCACCCGACACGATCCGCACCGGTGCTGCATCGTCGCCCGATCGCAGGGCTGATCGATCGATCACCGTGCCCGATCGGGCATGCCCGGCCGGCCATGCAATACAGGGCTGCGGCGGCCCGTTTCCCTCCCATGTTGTGCCCCGTCTGTCTGCGCCGGGTCGACGGTCCCCGCTGTCGTCGCCACCCGCACGAGGTCCCGGTCGACGCCACGCTGCCGGAGGTCGCGCCGTGGGTCGAGACGCTGTGGGAGCAGCGGAATCGACGCCAGCTCCACCGCGCCGCCTGGGCTGCCGGCCTGTTCGGGATCGTGCTGGTCCCGCTCGTGCTGGTGGTGACGATCGCGGCCCCGTTCCTGCCGACGCGGCTCACGCTCGGGCTGCTGGCGGGCGGCCCGCGCGCCGTGGCTGCGCGGTGGCTCGGTCGCCGCCGCGAGACGTTCGACGACTGGCTCGAGCGGACGTTGTCGAGCTGAGCCCGTCGGCGTCAGGCCATCTTCTTGAAGATCGTGCGCACGTGGATGCCGAGCCGCTGCGCCGCCCGGGTCCGGTTGCCGTGCTCGAGCTCGAGCGCGGCGGCGATCAGCGCCTGCTCACACCGCTCCATCGCCTCCCCCAGCGTCAGGCCCTCCCGCTCGACCAACGCCGCGAGCGAGCGGGTGAACGTCGGGGCGTCCGGCAGCGGCACCTGGGGCTCGGGCAGGTGTAGCCCCAGGTCGCGCGCGATCACCACCGGACCTGCCCCGAGAGCCACCGCCCGGTCGATGCAGTGGCGGAGCTCGCGCACGTTCCCGGGCCAGCCGTGGGCCCGCAGCGCCGCGCGAGCGCAGTCGGAGAACGTCGCCCGCCCGTCGGTGGCGGCGGCGAGGAAGTGGTCGGCGAGCTCCAGCACGTCGTCGCCCCGCTGCGCCAGCGGCGGCAGCGTCACCCGCATCACCTCGAGCCGATACAACAGGTCGGCGCGGAACCGACCTTCGGCCACCGCCCGCCCGAGGTCGTGGTTGGTGGCCGCGAGCACCCACGCCTGGGCCAGCTCGGTGCGGTCCGAGCCCACCGCGCGGATCTCCCCGGTCTCGAGGAACCGGAGCAGCCGGGCCTGCATCGCCGGCGACAGCGAGTCGATCTCGTCGAGGAACAACGTGCCCCGGCTCGCGGTGCGGATCAGGCCGGCGCGGGCCTCCGACGCTCCGGTGAACGCGCCGCGGGAGTGCCCGAACAGCTCGCTCTCGATCAGCAGCTCGGGCAGCGCCCCGCAGTGCACCGCGACGTACGGCGCGCCGGGCTGCGCGAGCTCGTGCAGCTGGCGCGCCACCACCTCCTTGCCCGAACCCGTGGGGCCGGCGATCAAGGTGGAGCGCCGCGCCGCCGCGACCCGCGGCAACAGCGCGCGCAGCTCCCGCATGGTGGGCGACGAACCCACCATCTGCATCGTGGTCACGACCAACTCCCCCGCGCGGACCTGGGGGAGGATTGACCTGTGATCGTCCCGGGATCAAGTCGCCCGGATGTGGGACCCCCTTCCGGGGATCAACAGCCCTCACCCCGCCCTCTCCCGGAGGGAGAGGGGGACCGAGAGCTGCCCCTCTCCCTCTGGGACAGGGTTCGAAGCCCCTCAGCGGCGAGGGTTGGCCCAGGTCAGCAGCACTTCGCTGTTGCCGAGCTTCAACGTCCACGTCCCGTGCTTCGGGTCGAGCCGGGTGACGTCGGTGAGCGGCCGACCGTCGAGCCAGATCGGGTTGTCGGCCTTCAGTGACGTCAACGTGAGCCCTGCGCCGTCGGGGCGGAGCTCGAGGTGCTTGCGCGACACGTTGCGGTCGGGCAGCTGCGCGTCCGCCAGCGGGGACCTCCCGATCACCAGCGGACGGTCGCCGTCGACCGCCCAGCTGCGGCCGCCATGGTGCACGATCCACCCGGTGCGCGCGGTGTTCGGGATCCATGCGGTGCGGGTGGGCTCGCGCCGGGTGTCGAGCTGCGACGGCTCGGGGTCGTCGGCGAGCAGCGCGCCGGTCTCGAGCGTCGGATCGGGCCGCGGGCGCGGGCGCGGGCGGAGCACGGTGGTCGCCCCGGGGTCGGTGCGGACGGGGTGAGCGCCAGTGACCGGCCTCGGATCGGGGGCCGCGGGCTCCGCCACCTCCGCCACCTTCTTCCGCCGTTGCCGCTTCGGCCGAGGCTCGTCCGGCGGGGACACGATCGGCGCGGCCGCGGTCGGGGCGGCGGCGGTGGGCTCGGCGGCGCGGGACGCGGCGGTGTGCAACGCGTGGGTGTCCGCGTCGACCGACACCCCGCGCGAGGTCCACCGGCGGGTGGTGCCGGCGCGGGTGTGCTCGTCGGGCGCGGGGATCTCGTCGGTGATCCGGACCTCGTCGGTGTCGAGATCGACCTCCGGCCCCTCGGCGCCCCCCCGGCCGGGAGCGGCGTGGGGGCGGGTCATCCGCAAGGTGGTGGAGGTCGGCTCCGACGCACCGGGCAGCGGCGTGGGGATCAGC
>JBEBJC010000825.1:0-4117 GCA_040080105.1 Myxococcota bacterium | reverse complement strand
GCGCGTGGCTCGTCCGAGCGCACCATCGTCCACCCGACCCCGGGCCGCCCCGGCCACACCGTGGTGCACACCACCCCGGCCCGCCCGGGCAACACCGTGGTCCACCACGGCCCGCGCGGCACCACCGTGGCCCACACCGGCGTCCGCCCCGGCGCCCCGGTGCGCCCCGGTCCGCCGGTCCGCCCGGTGGTCCCCGGCCGGCCCACCGTGCACCACACCGCGGTGCGCCCGGTGGTGCACCACGTGCGCTACGGCCACGTGTACCCGTACCACGGCGTGTTCGTGTACGGCCCGCGCCCGGTCACCCACGTGCACTACGTGCACGAGACCGGCCCGGTGCAGGTCAAGCGGGCCGATCTGCCGAAGCGTGAGATCGACCGGAACGAGTCGCTCGCGGTGGGGCTGAAGGGCGGCTCGCTGATCAGCGGCACCGAGAGCGGGCCGTACTCCGACCCGGGGCTCGGCCTCGCCGCCCGGTACCGCCCGGCGGAGTCGGTCGGGCTCGAGCTCGCGCTCACCCACCACGGCCAGACCGTCGACCCGCTGAACAGCCGGAGCCAGACCCAGGTCGCGGGCAGCGTGGAGCTGTTCGCGTACCCCTGGACCCGGGTGAGCCCGTACGTGCTCGGCGGCGTCACGCTCAACAGCGCCTCGATCGCCGACGACGTGTGGACCGGGGAGAGCTACACCTCGACCGCGTCCAAGGGCGGCCAGCTCGGCCTGCACGGCGGGCTCGGGCTCGAGCTCGCGCTCGGCAAGTCGGTCGCGCTCGACCTCGAGGGCCGGTACATCGGGTGGGTGACCCCGTCCGCGCTCGAGGTGCAGACCGCCCCCGGCGCGCTGCAGGCGACCGCGGGCCTGATGGTCCACTTCAAGTAGGGCTCCGACCAGGGACCTCCGCGGGGTTCGTGGCACACCGCGGGGGTCCCTCTGGGTCGGACACGATCGCGAGCAGGCGCGCCCGGTCGATCACCTCCGCGAGGTGGTCCCGGCGTGTCGCCGTGTCCGGCGCGGCGGCGGCGGCGGCGACGGCCCGGCCCACCGCGGCGTGCAGCGCGGGCCCGCGCGGGTGGTCCGGCAGCGCGACCCGGGTGAACCACGGCTCGACCTCCCGATCGTGCGCCGCTGCGACGACGGTGGCGCGCAGCGGGTGTTCGGGCATCACCGGCGCCGGCCGGAGCCGCCCGCCGAGCCGGGCGTCGACCAGCGGCGGCAGGGCGGCCTCGGCGGCAGCGAACCGGGTCAGCCAGTCGGGGACCTGCTCGGCGGCGTGAGCGTCCAGCGCCGAGAACAGCCCCGCGGCCTCCCGCCGGTCGTGGTGGTCGAGCACGTCCGCGAGCACGCCGAGCGTCGCCGCGCGGATCGTCACGTCGTCGGTCGCGCCGAGCCCGGCCAGCAGCGCGCAGATCCGGTCGTGGTCCGCCCGCACCACCCGGGCGCGCTGGTTCGGGGCGCAGTGGTGGTCGAGCGCGTCGAACGCCGGGAGCAACCACCGCTCCTCCAGCTCGACGTGCAGCAGCAGCGCCTGGCGCAGGTTCGCGAGCGCGGCGGTCCACCCGGCCTCGTCTGCGTCGGGGAGGCGGCGCCGCGCGAGCACCAGCCGGTGGGCGAGGTCGTGGTGGCGCGACCGCCACGCGCCCAGCGTCACAGGCGCCTCAGCCGGACCTCGCTCACCCGGTGGTCGCCGCCTTTCGTGAGCACCAGCGTGGCCCGCTCTCGGGTGGGCGAGATGTTCTCCACCAGGTTCTTCTCGTTGATCGTGGTCCAGATCTCGAGCGCGCGGGCGTCGGCCTCCGCGTCGGTCAGGGCGGCGTACCGGTGGAAGTACGCCGAGGGCTCGCGGAACGCGGTGTCGCGCAGGTGGCGGAACCGCTCCACGTACCACCGGCGCAGGTCGGCCAGTGCGGCGTCGAGGTAGATCGAGAAGTCGAAGTAGTCCGACACGAACGCGTGCGCGGCGCCGCTCTGCAACACGTTCAGGCCCTCGACGATCACGATGTCGGGCCGCTCGATCCGGACCCGTCCACCCGGGACGATGTCGTACGCGCGGTGGTCGTACACCGGGCTGTCGACCACCGGCTCGCCCGACTTAAGCGCGACGACGAACCGCAGCAGCTCGGCCCGGTCGTAGCTCTCGGGGAACCCCTTGCGCTGCATCAGGCCGCGCCGCTCGAGCTCGGCGTTCGGGTACAAGAACCCGTCGGTGGTGACGAGCGACACCCGCGGGTGCTCGGGCCACCGCGACAGCAGCGTCTGCAACACCCGGGCGAAGGTCGACTTCCCGACAGCCACCGAGCCAGCGAGGCCGATCACGTACGGCACGCGCCCGTTCTGCTGACCGAGGAACGCGCTGGTGGCCTGGTGCAACGAGCCGGTGGCGCCGAAGTACAGGTTCACCAGCCGGGTGAGCGGCAGGTAGATCTGCTCCACCTCGTCGACCGACAGCGGCACGCCGGTGCCCCGCAGGGTGGCGAGGTCGGACGCGGCCACGGTGAGCGGTGTGTCTGCCCGCAGCGCGGACCACTGGGGCCGATCGAGCGCGAGCCACGGCGTGGGTGCGGAGATGGGTCCCCCGGGTCGACCGCGCGTCGTAACCGGATCGCCTTTACACGGCTTCACGTTCGCGACGTCGACCCGCAAGCCCCGGCGGTGACGATACCGGTGGGAGGTCGAGATGTTCATCGTCGGGTGGGTGTCGGTGGCGTTCGCGGGCGAGCGGCTGGACCGGGCGTTCGACCGCGTCGGGGCGACCGAGGCGCAGCGGACCGAGGTGCTGGCGCGGCTGGACCAGGCGCGCGAGTCGCTGCGGGCGATGCGGGAGGAGGGCGTGGCGCTGCGGGAGGAGATCCGTGGGGTGCTGTTCGCGCCCGAGCTGGATCGAAAGGCGCTCGAGGGCCTGCGGGTGCAGTGGCTCGACTGGATGGACCGGGCCAGCGCGGCTGGGTTCGACGTGGCGGCCGACGTGGTCGAGGTGTTCACCCCCGAGCAGCGGGCCGAGCTGCGCGAGCTGCGCGAGGAGGCGATCGCGGATCGGTGGGCCCGGTGGAGCGCCCAGGAGTAGGATCGGGCATGGACCGGGTGCTCCTCGTCGACGACGACTCGCGGCTCGCGGAGATGGTGTCGACCTACCTCCGCGGGCACGGGTTCGACGTCGACGTGCGGTCGGACGGGCGCAGCGGGCTCGCGAGCGCGCGGCTCGGCGGGTACCGGGTGGTGCTGCTCGACGTGATGTTGCCCGACGCCGACGGGTTCGAGCTGTGCCGGGCGCTCCGCGCCGACAGCGACGTGCCGATCGTGATGCTCACCGCGCGCGGCGAAGACACCGACCGGATCGTCGGGCTGGAGCTCGGGGCCGACGACTACCTCGCGAAGCCGTTCAACCCGCGCGAGCTGGTGGCGAGGATCAAGGCGGTGCTCCGGCGGTCGCGGCCAGTGGCGGCCGGTGAGGTGCTGCGGTTCGGGCGCCTGGTGGTCGACAAGGGCGCGCGGGTGGCGCGGCTCGATGGCCGGGTGGTCGACCTGACCGCGCACCAGTTCGCGCTGCTGCTGGTGCTCGCCGAGCGGCCCGGGCGCGTGTTGTCGCGGGCCCAGCTGATGCAGCTCGTGCGCGGCGAGGACCTCGACGCGTTCGACCGGTCGATCGACGTACACGTGAGCCGGATCCGCGCCGGCATCGAAGACGACCCGAAGAACCCGAAGCGGATCCTCACGATGCGAGGGTCGGGGTACTTGTTCGCCGAGCGCCAGGACCAGCCGTGACCCGGCTGTTCTTCCAGATCTACCTCGCGTTCCTCGGAGTGATCACGGTGTCGGTCGGCGTGTCGGCGGTCCTGTCGGCGGTGGTGTTCGATCGGCCGGTGATGCGCACGACCGAGGAGGCGGCGGCGGTGGTGGCGGCGGTGGCCGCGTCTCCGGACGTGGATCTCGAGCAGCTGCTGGCGGGCTCCCGGTGGGAGGCCACCCTGTACGCCGCCGACGGCGCCAAGCTCGGGAGCGAAGTCACGGTGCGCAGCGAAGCCGATGGCGAGTTTGATTTCAATACGAGTTCCATCGTCGAACTTTCCAACGGCGGCTTCGCCCTGCTCTGGAATTTCGGCGTGGCGGGCCGGCTGCGGAT
>JBEBJC010000824.1:0-4120 GCA_040080105.1 Myxococcota bacterium | reverse complement strand
CCCGATGAACGCGATCGGGAAGAACGTGTAGTGGAAGTGCGCGACCACGAAGTAGGTGTCGTGGAAGTAGATGTCCGCACCCGAAGCGCCGAGGAAGATCCCGGTCACGCCGCCGATCAGGAACTCGAAGATGAACCCGAGCGCCCACAACATCGGCACGGCGAACCGGATCGAGCCGCCGTACAGGGTGGCCACGTACAGGAACATCATCTCGGCGATCGGGATCGAGATCAGCACGGTGGTGATGGTGAACACGTTCGCCATCCGCGGGTCGATGCCGGCCACGAACTGGTGGTGCGCCCACACGAAGAACGACAACACGCCGGTGCCGATCACGGTGTACAGGATGGTCTGGTAGCCGAACAGCTTCTTCCGCGAGAACACCGTGATGATCTCGGCGGTCACGCCGGTCGCCGGGAGGAGCACCACGTACACCTCGGGGTGACCGAAGAACCAGAACAGGTGCTGCCACAGGACCGGGTCGCTGCCCTTCTTCCAGTCGAAGAACGCGGTGCCGAGCACCTGGTCGAACAGCAGCATGATCGCGCCGGCGATCAGCGGGCCGACCGAGGCCATGAACAGGATGCTGGCGATGCAGATCATCCACACGAGCATCGGCACGTCTTTGGCGCCCATGCCCGGCGCCCGCGAGTTCATCGCGGTGACGATGAAGTTGATCCCGCCCAGCAGGAACGCGGCGAACTCGAGCGCGACCGCGACCACCCACAGGGTGGCCCCCCACGGCGTGAGGTTGTAGTCGGCGTTCGCCGACAGCGGCGGGTATGCGGTCCACGCGCCGCCGAACCCGCCGCCCGGGACCAGCCACGACGCGATGAGCACGAGCGCCGACAACAGGAAGATCTGGTACGACAGGCGGTTCAGCTTCGGGAACACCATGTCGTCGGCGCCGATCATCAGCGGGATCAGGAAGTTGCCGAACGCGGCGATCAACACGGGCATGGCGACCCAGAAGATCATCACGGTGCCGTGGTTCGTGACCAGCGCGTTGTACTCGGTGGGCGACACGACGCCGTAGCCGGGGACCCACGCCCCGGGGAACGCGAGCTGCATCCGGAAGGCGTACGCGAAGAAGCCTCCGAACAGCGCCATGAACATGCCGGTGAACAGGTACTGCATCCCGATGTACTTGTGGTCCAACGGGAAGATGAACTTCTCCACGAACGTCGGCTCGTGATGCGCGTGCCCGTCGTGATGGTGCGGATCGACCTTCGCTGCTTCGGACATCGGGTTCCTCTACTTGGCCGCGGATTCGAGCCAGGCCGCGTGCTGCTCGGGAGTTTCGACGAAGACGCGCGCAGCCATGATGCCGTGGCCGATGCCGCACATCTCTGCGCACTGGAGGTCGTACACGCCGGCGCGGGTCGGCTGGAACCAACCCGTGATCTTCCGGCCGGGGATCACGTCTTGCTTGAGGCGGAACGCGGGCACCGAGAACGAGTGCAACACGTCGCGCGACTCGAGGGTGAACTGCACCGGCTTGTCGAGCACGACGTGCAGTTCGTCGGCGGTCTTCACGTCGTCGTCGGAGCCGAGCTTGCCGTCGACCCCGGGGTGCACGAAGGTCCACGCCCACTGCTGGCCCACCACCTCGACCATCATCGGGTTCTCGGGCAGCGTCTGCTTCACCTCGTACCACACGGTGACGGCCGCATAGATGATCGCCACGTCACACGCGATGATCAGGTAGTGCGGGATGTTGATCCACCGCTTGAGCTCGGGCTCGTTGCCGGTGACGTACAGCGCGCGCACGCCTTCCCGGTACCGGTACCGCCACAGCAGCCAGAAGAACGCCATCACCGTGAGGGTGAACCAAAAGGCCACGATCACGCCGACCAGATTGACGACGTTGTCGATGTCCGACGCGAACGTCGACGCAGGCACCATCAAGCTTTCGAGCATCGGATCACCTGGAAAGGACGAACAACGACACGACGACGATGAACAGGACCGCCCCGACGATCGTGGCTACGAACGTCTTGCTCGCAATGGTTTCCGGGGATTCTTCCTTGGCCATCGCCCACTACTCCAAGTCAGCGGTTCGGGGTTCGACAGGACGCGAGCCCGGCGGACGGTTGGTCTCGCGTGGGCCACCTGCGGTGGCGCGGCTCACTTCCGCAGCGTCTGGATGTAGGCCACCACGTCCTTCATGGCCTGGTCGTCGGCGAGGCCCGCGGCCATCGGCCGCATCTGCCCGCCCTTCGCGTCCTTCGCGTTCGCGCCGCGCACTCCGCTCTTGAACTTCCCGAGCTGGCGCACGAGGTACCAGTCCGGCTGCACGGTGAGCGGCGGCGACCCCACGGCCTCCATGCCCGCGCCCTCGGGCCCGTGGCACGCGTTGCACGTGGCGTACAGGCTCTTGCCGGTCTCGGCGTTGCCGCCCTCGAGCGTAGGCGCGGGGGCCATCGGCTTCATCGAAGCGACGAACATCGCCACCGCCTCGACATCGGTGTCGGTGCGCAGCGTGAGCGCCATCGGGCGCATCCGCAGGCCCTCGGCGTCGTCGTAGTAGGCGCCCCGCACGCCGGACCGGAACTTGTGCAGCTGCTCGGTCACGTAGTACTGCGGCAGGCCCGCGATCGACGGGGCCCCGATCGACTCCTTGCCCACGCCATCGGCGCCGTGGCACTGGGAGCAGTAGTTCGAGTACATGTAGGCGCCGTGATCGACGGTCGCCGCAGGCGCGATCTGGCAACCGGCGCCGAGCGCCCCCACCAGACCGAGGCCCATGGCGGCGAGCAGGATCAGCGACCCGGAGATCGAGGTGGGTTGCGACACGCTGGTACGGCTCATCGTGGTCCTTCGGTTGCCGCGGTCCCACCGCGGTGGCCTGGCACTTTATGGGGGGTGCGGCGGGGCGCCTATGCCCCAAAACGATGCACCCAGGACGTCGCCCCCGACGCTGCCGTCGGGATGCCTCAATGCGCGAGGACAGTGATCGCGACCCCGGTCACCGCGACATACAGCCACAGCGCCAAGGTCCACGGCCCCGACTTCCGGTGGGCGATCAGCCGCCCCGTGTACCCCCGGTACCAAGTGGTGAGCGCCGCGGGCAGGATCACCGTGGCCAGCACGACGTGGGTGGCGAGCATCACCAGGTACCCGGCGCGGAACGGGCCCTCGTACCGGGTCGGGCCGGCGCTGAACCAGTGGTACACGACGTAGCTCACCAGGAACAGCGCGCTGGCGCCGAGGCAGGTGGTCATCAGCGCGCGGTGCACCGCCACGTGGCCGGTCTTGATCGCCACGAACGCTGCCACCAGCATCCCGGCCGTCAGCGCGTTGATCGACGCGTTGACCCAAGGCAACACGCTCACGTCCACCGCGCCGGCCACGCCCTCGGGGCGCGGCCCGACCAACAGGAACGCCACCACCACGAACACGACCCCCGACAGCGCGAAGACCCACCGGGGCGGGGGCTCGGCGGACCGATCGTCGGCGGGGGCGCCGCTCACCGTACCGCGGCCACGTCGGCCGGGAGCACCACGCCGTCGGCGTTGCCCCAGGACGTGCGCTCGAACGTCGCCACCGCCGCGATGTCGTAGTCGCTGTATTCGGCGTGCTTCGGCATCGCGCCGTTGTACTTCACGCCGAGCACTTCGATCTCGCCGTTCAGGCCGTTCACGATGATGTTCGCGTGGTTCTTCGCGTCGCCGTAGAACCCGCCCGCGCCCACCAGCGGGGGGAACGCGCCGGGCACGCCCGCGCCGTTCGGCTGGTGACAAGTGACACACTTGAGGTTGTACAGCGCCTCGCCGTGGGTGCGCAGCGCCGCTTCGTCGGTCGGGCCATCGGCGACCGAAGTGAACGCGACCACCTTCGGCGCCTCGACCTTCGGGCCCTGCACCGCGACCGCCAGCGGCGGGGACGAGCAGTACGTGTAGCCCGTGCGCGGGCTGCGGAGCCACGCGTTGCACGGCTCTTGGTACTTCATCGAATACCGGGCGTTGATCTCCGGCGGGTCGACCTCGTACGGACGCATCTGGCATCCGACGCCGAGGAGGAACCACGCGCTCGCCACCAACCGACCACCGTTCATCGTCGTACTCCGAACCGTGCCTCACCGGGCGAGGCACACCCGAATTGACCTTTGGGACGGAGG
>JBEBJC010000823.1:0-4146 GCA_040080105.1 Myxococcota bacterium | reverse complement strand
GCGCACGTTCGTGCTGGTGGGGGCCGGGTGCTCGACCGAGTCGGGCATCCCCGACTACCGCGGCCCCGAGACCCGCCACCGCGCGCGCAACCCGATCCAGTTCCGCGCGTTCGTGGACGACCCGGCCGCGTACCGGCGGTACTGGGCGCGCGCGTTCGTCGGGTGGCCCGCGATGGCGGCCGCCCGCCCGAACCCCGCCCACCACGCGCTCGCCGCGCTCGAGCGGCGCGGCCTCACCCCGGGCCTGGTGACCCAGAACGTCGACGGGCTCCACGCCGCGGCGGGATCGACCCGGGTGATCGAGCTCCACGGCACGCTGCACCAGGTCCGGTGCCTCGGGTGCGGCGCCGGGTTCGACCGGTGGGCGATCCAGTCCGCGATCGCCGCCGACAACCCCGGGCGAACCTCCTCGGCGGCGATCGCCCCCGACGGCGCCGCGGAGGCCGAGCCCGACGCCGGGTTCGTCGCGCCGCGGTGCCGGTGTGGCGGCGCCCTCAAGCCCGACGTCGTGTTCTTCGGCGAGAACGTCCCCCGCGAGCGGGTCGAGGCCGCGTACACCTGGCTCGCCGAGGCCGACCGGGTGCTGGTCGTGGGCAGCTCGCTCACGGTGTTCTCGGGCTATCGGTTCGTGAAGCGCGCGCACGAGCGCGGGGTGCCGATCGGGCTGGTGAACCTCGGCCCGTCCCGCGGCGACGCGCTGTCCACCGTGCGGGTGGATGCGCCGGCGGGGGAGGTGCTCCCCGCGCTGGTGGCGGCGTTGTAGGTGTCGGGGTGGTCCGATTCGAACGGACGGCCGCCTGCTCCCAAAGCAGGTGCGCTACCAGGCTGCGCTACACCCCGATCCGCAACTGCCATATCCCGGTCCGCAGAACTGCAACCCCTCGCCCACTTCCCCCGCCCCGGAGGCTGGGCTAGGGTGAGGACGCGCCGCTGTGGCACCCGAGGAGGCCGTCGATGATCCTGACTGCGTTGTTCGCCACGAACGAGGCGCATGCCTACATCGACGCCGCGTGCCTCGAGCTCGCGCAGGCGGGCCCGCCCGAGGGCTACGACGAGCAAGCCCAGCAGGACTTCCTGGTCAACTACTTCGGCCTGTCCACCACGTTCTCCCCGATCCACGCCCCGATCCCACACGAGCCTGGCCACGGGGCGATCGGGCTCGAGCTGTCGGTGATCCCTCCGCTCGGGTGCCAGCGCCGGCTGGTGCTGAGCTACACGAAGACCGAGGACACCAACAAGAGCCCGCTGGTGCCGCGGCCGCGGCTGACGTTCGCGTTCCCGGCGATCGGGAAGTTCGTCCCGTACGCCGGGCTCGGGTACGTGCCGCCGCTGCCGGTGCTCGGCATGTCGAACGTGATCGTGAGCGGCGAGGTCGGCGTCGGCGTGCCGCTGGGTGAGCACGCGCAGCTCGGCGGCCGGTTCCACGCGACGATGATGAAGACGGTGGGCGAGCTCGCGCCCCCGTTCGCGGTCGACGGCACCCCGTTCGACGACCTGTACATGGCGTCGACGTTCGGGTTCGACCTGATGTTCGGCGTGCCGGTGAAGTCGGTCACCCCGTACCTCGCCCTCGGGTTCACCGACGAGTCGACGTTCTTCTTCATCGGCGACGACGGCGTGGTGACCAACAACTACCACCCGTACTTCGGCCCCACCGGCTCGCTCGGGGTCGACGGCAAGTACAAGCGCCTCCGGCTCGGGGGCGAGTTCTACGCCGCCCCCGGGGGGTACTCGCTGCCGGACGAGAACGCGGTGTCGGTGAAGCCGGCCAGCCGCTACGGCAAGATCTACACCGGCCGGTTCCGGGTCGGCGTCGAGATCTGACCGAGGGGCGGACGTGACTCGGCCCGCGCGGCGGATCGCCCTGCTGTTCACCTGGGTGGCGCTCCACGCGCTGTGTGGCGTGGCGCTGCCACCCGCGTGGGTGGTCGCGCTCGTGGGGGCAGAGCTCGCCGTTCTGTGGGCCTACCTCCGGCTGGTGCGCACCGCGCTCCGGGGGCGCGCGTCGTACCGACGGGGGGATCGGCCGGCGGGGATCGCGCTGTACCGGGCGTTCCTGGTGGAGCTCGAGCAGCGCCCGTGGCTCAGGCGGCTGGGGTGGAGCCTGTACACGAGCGACGCCCTCGCGTTGACCTGGAACAACCTCGGGGTGGGGCTGATGGGCAGTCCGGGCCTCGACGGGGAGGCCCGAGACGCGTTCGAGCGCGCGGCCCGCCTCGACCCGGGCTATGCCCTGCCCCCGCTGAACCTCGGGCTGATGGCGGCCGTTCGGGGCGATCGAGCGGCGGCGGCGGCCCACTTCGCCGAGGCCACGCGCCTCGGCTACAGCGACCGCGCGGTCCAGGCCGCGGTTCGCCGGGCGATCTCGGGCACCTCCGCGGCGGTAGAGCCCGGCTGAGTCCGGGGTCCGAACCGGTCGGATGCGCACGAGATCGGCATCTGCAGTCCAGGACCCGTGTGACGGTGTGTGACGGTCCGCACCCGGAGACCAGGGCCATCTCCTAGGACATTCGCCGTGAATGGCGGTCACCGTCGAGTTCGGCCCGACGTCGTCGATGTCGCGAGAATTGTATGGCTCGACCTTCGTTGATCTCGCACAGCATGGCCACCGGCGGCGGCCCCGGCACCGAGGGCCCCGACCCCCCTCACTACAGTGGGACCCTCCTCATCCCCGGGTTCCACCGTGGCACTTGCACGTCATCGCTCGCAGCGCCTCGTCCCCGAGTCCGAGCCGCTCCAGGCGGTCACACCGATCACCGACGCGCCGTCCGCCGAGGGGCTGACCGGGGCCGCGCCACCGGCTTCGGCCGCGGTCTCCGCCACCCCGCTGCTCGACGACCTGTGGGAGCCGGCCCAGACGGAATCCCTCGAGGAGGGAGCAGGGGGAATCGCCGCTTCTGCACCACCCCCGCCCGATCCCGCGCCTCCGGAGGCCCCGGGCGGCCCACCCCGGCCGTGGTGGGCGGACGAAGGGCCGGAGGGAGCCGAGGTGACCGGGGAGCGCTCCTCCCACGGAACCCGCCTGGGTGCAGCCGAAGGGGTCGTCCCGACCGAGGAGCTCCCGGCCGAACAGACCGACATGGCTCCGACGGGGATCGAGGACGCTCGGGCCGAAGGGACCGAAGGAGCTTCTACCGAGGAAGTCGCGCCGGAGCAGGAAGTCGCGCCGGCCGAGCCGCTCGCGACGGCAGAACAGCTCACGGAGGAGCTCGCGCCCGCGGAGGAAGTCGCGCCGGAACAGGAGGTCGCGCCGGGACAGGAAGTCGCGCCGGAACAGGTCGCGCCGGAACATGTCGCGCCGGAACAGGAGGTCGCGCCGGAACAGGTCGCGCCGGAACAGGAGGTCGCGCCCGTCGAGGAGAGCGCGCCCGTCGAGGAGGCAGCGCCCGCCGATCCCGGGACCGCCGCCCAGGAGGGCTGGCCCGGCTCGGACGGCCTCACCGCGCTCGCCGCCACCCCGGAGCCCGCGCCGATCGCCCCGGTCGTCGACGCGGGCCCGGACGTCGCTGCGGCGCTGGCGCAGGCGATGGACCAGCTCCAGGCCTCGGTGGACGCCGTCCGCATCGAACAGCTCGGGCAGCTCGAAGCAGCGGGCGTCGGCGTCGACGCCCTCGCGGCCCTCGGGGACGAGGGAGCGAACGCGTTCGCCGCGGTGTGCGCCGCGCCCGCGCCCGCGCCGGCAGCTCCGGTCGCGGGGGCCGAGTCCACCGCCCGCACCGCCGACCAGCTCTCGAGCGGGGTCGAGCAGGGCGCGGCGGCGATAACCGGGACCAGCGAGCAGGTCGCGGGCGTGCTCGCCGACCCGTTCGGCGCCACCGAAGGCACCGCACAGGTCGAGCAGGCAGGCACGGACGGACTCGCAGGGGTGGAGGCCGCCAGTCAGCGAGCGACGGCGGAGATCGGCGCCAGTGACGCCGTCGGAGTGGCTGCCACCGAGGCCCTGCTCGCCGACCCGGCCCTGGCCGAAGCCGGGGCGTCGGTCACCGGGATCGCAGCCGAGGTGGAGGGCGCTGCCGCGATCACCGAGGCCACCACCAGCGCCACCGCCCACGGACAGGTCGCCGCCGCTGCCCAGACCGAGGCCGTCCGCACCAGCGCCGAGCAGGCCCGAGCCTCGGTCGGACAGGTCGCGGACGCGGGAAGTGC
>JBEBJC010000822.1:0-4149 GCA_040080105.1 Myxococcota bacterium | reverse complement strand
CGGCGAGGTGCGCGGCGGGGCGTACAAGCCGCGCACCTCGCCGTACGCGTTCCAGGGGCTCGGGGTCGAGGGGCTGCGGCTGCTCGCGCGCGCGCGGGAGGAGACGGGGCTGCCGGTGGTGACCGAGTGCGTCGACCCGGCCGACCTCGACGTGGTGGCCGAGCACGCAGACATGGTGCAGATCGGGGCGCGGAACATGCAGAACTTCCGCCTGCTGTCGGCCGCGGGGGGGTGTGGTCGGCCGGTGTTGCTCAAGCGGGGGATGACCGCGACGCTCGAGGAGCTGCTGCACGCCGCGGAGTACGTGGTGGCGTCGGGCAACCCGCGGGTGGTGTTGTGCCTGCGCGGGATCCGCACGTTCGAGCGGACCACCCGCAACACGCTCGACCTCGGCGCGTTGCCGTGGCTGCGCGAGCGGTCGCACCTGCCGGTGATGGTGGACCCGAGCCACGCGACCGGGGTCCGCGCGTACGTGCCGTCCCTCGCGCGCGCGTCGGTCGCGGCCGGCGCCGACGCGGTGATGGTCGAGGCGCACCCCGACCCGGACCGCGCGTGGTCGGACGGACCGCAGTCGCTGACGTTCGCGCAGCTCGACGCCCTCGGCGCGTCACTCGGGGCGGTGGCGGCGGCGGTGGGGCGCTCGTTCCCGCGGTAGTCGGACTACCGCCCGACCTACCGCCCGACTTACCGCCGGACCTCGAACCCGCTGTCCCCGCGCGGGGCCACCCAGCTCACGTCGACCGCGGACACCCGCGCCGACGGGCTGCCGCGGTGGCACCACGCGATCATCGCGTCGACCACCGGGCGAGGCCCCTCGAACTCGGCCTCGACCCGCCCGTCGTCGCTGTTCCGGACCCATCCGGCCAGGCCGAGCCGGACCGCCTCGCGCCCGGTGTACGCGCGGAAGCTGACCCCTTGGACCCGACCCGACACCCACAGGTGTGCACGTTCCATCCGCTAGTCCTCGTCGACCGGCGGGTCTCCCGCGTTCGACGCGGTCTTCAAGGTCCAGATCTCGCGCCCCGTGCGCAGCACCCGCTTGTGCACCTCGAGCTGCGCCTCCCCTTCACCCTCGGCCATCGACAGCAGCTCCGCCTCGTCCTCCGGGGTGCCGTCGCAGTACCCCATCGGGCGGTTCCGCGTCGGCAGGTCCAGCTGCACCTTGAACTCGCCCTTGTTCCACCGGCGGAGCGCCGCGTCGCTGTACATCGTGATCATCTCCCTCCATCACCCGGCGGTCACACTCGCGCCCGGTGGCGGCTCCAACGACCGAGGAGGGACTCGTGGTCCATTGGGTGGTGTCCACCGGGCTCGGCGCGGCCGCCGGCTACGGTTGGTATCGGGTGGTCGGCTGCGGCACGGGCACCTGCCCGATCACCGCGCGCTGGTGGACCGCCACGTTGTACGGGGCGGCGCTCGGCGCGATGGTCGCCGGCGGTGGCGCGTGACCGGCCGGCTCGACTCGGTGTGGATGCCGCTGCTGATGTCGCTCGGGCTCGGGATGGCGCCGTTCGTGCCCGAGCCGCACCTGGTGGGCAAGCTGCGGTGGGTCGCCGGCGGGGCGGTCGGGATGACGTGGCTCGACTGGGGTGACCTCGCGATGCACGGGGCGCCGCTGGTGTGGCTCGCGGTCACCCTGGTGCAGGTCGCCCGGGCGCCTCGCCCGAAGCCTGCGTGAGCGGGCCGATCCGCACCCGGTCGATCCGGTCGATCCACAGGTCGCGCACCCACGGGAGCTCTCCCCACAGCCGCCGCGCGCCGGGCAGGCGGGCGACCGGGCCCATCCGGCGCTCCCACCGCCGGCGCTCGCCCTCGGTCGGCGGCCGGCGCTCGGGCGAGGCACGCCCCACCAGGCGCGCCGCGGGCGGGCGGGGGAACCGGACCTGCCACAGCGCGCGCAGCCACAACAGCCGCCCCGAGTCGACCGCGAGCACGCTCACCCGGGGGTCGGCCGACAGCCGGGCTCCGAGGCCGTGCGCGAACAGCTCGAAGTACAGCGCGTGGCCGGGCTCGGCGAGCAGCACCGTGCCGATCGGGGTCACCCGCGGCGCGCCGTCGGCGTCGACCGACGCCAGCGCGAAGTGCAGGCTGGTCCGGAACGCGGTCCGGAACAGCGGTCGGACCGCCTCCCACTCGTTCGGGTCGATCATCGGGCACCTCCGAGCAGCGCGACCGCGGTCGTGTGAACCCACTCCTCCGCCGCGGCGGGGATCGGCTCGCCGGCGGTGAGCGGACGGCGCAGCGCCGCCAGCGGGACGGTCGCGAGCGCGAACACCACCCGATCGACCGGCGCGCCGAACCGCGCGGCCAGGGCCGCCCACGCCTCGGCCCCGCGGCGGCGCGCCTCGGCCGCGCGGTCCCGCACCGAGGGGGGCGAGTCGAGGCCGAGGAACGCCTCGACCCGGTGCAGCGCCAGCACCTTCGCGGCGGGCCGGTGCGTGGCGGCCCACCGGAGCGGGACGACCGCGATCGCGCCGGGGTCGCGCTGTGGCTCCACCTCGGCCCACCAGTCGCGGTGGAACCCCTCGACCACCGACAGCCAGACCTCGCCGAGCAGGTGGGGGCGGCCGCTGAACCGGTGGTACAACGTGCCGTTGGTCGCGCCACACGCTGCGGCCACCCCCTGCATCGTGACCGCCGGGGGACCTCCGTCGGCGGCGAGCGCAACCCCGGCCTCGGTCAGCGCCGCGAGCGTGTGTACGGCCCTGCGTCCCATCCCGTCCCCGCGTATTAGAGGTATCTCTCTAATATCGGTCGCGCAGGCGTCGCGCAACCTGGGATCGAGGCCAAGCCCTCGACGGGCATCCGAC
This sequence comes from Myxococcota bacterium, assembly GCA_040080105.1. Taxonomy (GTDB): domain Bacteria; phylum Myxococcota_A; class UBA796; order UBA796; genus JACKER01. The sequence continues at coordinate 1,339 of JBEBJC010000822.1, read as the reverse complement.
AGATCAGTCGGTGATGGTGTAGGTGTTCTCGCCCGGCGCAGGGGTGTGGGCCGAGAACCCGAGGCAGTACGGCTGGTCACACACGTCGATCTCCCAACACTCGAGCGGCACGCCCTCGAGCAGCCAGGTGTCTCCCGGCCGCAGGTCCACCTCCCACCCGGCCTCCGACACCGGCGAGCCGCACCGCCGCAGGAACACCCCGTCGATGAACCACGAGGCGGACTCGTTGAGGAACAACAGGTCGGCGGTGTCCTCCGCGCCTCCGCCGCCGTTCCCGTCGTCGCCCCCACCTGCGTCCGCCTGGTCTCCGAACGACCCCGCGTCGGCGACCCCGCCCTGCCCGTCGGAGCACGCCACCACGAACGCCATCCACACCGCGGAGCCTCGGATCATGTTCACCTCCGGGCTCCTGATCGCTCGGTGGGCGCGGGTGGGCGTGCCACACGACGTGACAGGTCGCCCACGCGGTCCCCACAGCGGGCTCAGGGTGAACAACCCACGTTGTCGGCGCCCGGGGTCGGCTCGGCCTGCTCGCAGTTCACGCCGTCTGCGTCGCGCGACAGCGACCGGCCCGAGGGCGCGCCCACCCAGGTCACCGCGTCGATCGGCGTGCCGTCGCCCCGCAGCAGGGTGATCGCGTCTGAGGCGTTCGCGAGCTGGGCGGCGAAGGTGCCGTCCGCGCCGACCCCACACGCGTCGAGGGTTCGCCCGAGGACCACGTAGCTGCCCGGGTCCATCGCGAGGGTGAGCCCGAGCGGTGCCACCGCTTGCAGGTCGCCGAGCTGCAGCCCGGCCAGGGACACCACCCCGTCGGTGGTGTTGTGCAGCTCGATCCATTCGCCGAGGCTGTCGTCACACACCGACGGGTTCGGCATCCACTCGCTCACCACCAGGCCACCTGCGGGGAGGGCATCCAGGTCGTAGAACGGCGTCGCGCCGGTGCAGGTCGACAGCTCCCCCGGAGTGCCGCCGGGCACCGCGCACACCACGTCTCCGTCGACCACCCAGCTCGCGTCGTACGGCGCGTCGGTGAACGCGACCTCGTCCAGCACGACGCCATCGGGCCGAGCCAACGCCACCCGGTCCCCCCCGTTCGAAAGCGGGCGCTCGAACGTCGCCGCCGCCTCGATCCCACACGCGTCGAGCGTGCGCGCGAGCAACACCACCGCGCCCACCTCGACCACCACCTGCCCCACGATCGGCGCTCCGGCTGCCTCGTCGTGCACCCACAGGCCGGTCAGGTCGACCGGGGTGTCGGTCGTGTTGAGCACCTCGATCCATTCGCCCTGCTCGTCGGGGCACGGCTCGGGGTTCGGCATGAGCTCGGTGATCACGAGGT